>NZ_JVEL01000312.1:0-15962 GCF_001076875.1 Serratia sp. 506_PEND | reverse complement strand
CGCCAACCCATACTGAGAAAGCAGACCACCATCACGACCAGCAACGCGACGAAAAATTTGATCATGAACTCATCTACGGCGGAACTGATGTTAACTGACTGATCGGTGACTTTTACGAATGTCATGCCGAGTGGTATGTCCGCATTGATGCTGGCGGCTTCCTTATCCAGCGCTTTACCCAGCTCCAGACCATTCCAGCCCTCACGCATCACGATACCCAGCAGAAGTGCAGGTTCGCCCTGATTACGCACCATAAAGGTCGCCGGATCTTCGTAGCCACGCTCGACCGTCGCCACATCGGAAAGCTTCAGCGTCCTCCCTTGCACCACAATCGGCGTTTCACGAATTTTTTCCAGTGTGTCAAAAGCCCCATCCAGACGGATAAAAACCTGCGGACCACGAGTATCTATCGAGCCCGCAGGTGTCAGCACGTTCTGGTTGTTCAGGGCTGCAAAGATATCCTGGGCAGAGACCCCCAGGGTTGCCAGACGGTCATGGGAAAATGAGACAAATATCCGCTCGGCCTGCTCACCGATAATATTGACCTTTTTTACCCCGGGAACATGTAATAAGCGCTGGCGTAATGACTCGGCATCGCGCACCAGTAGCCGCTGTGGCTCTCCTTTTGCCTTCAGCGCAAAGAGCGCAAACGTGACATCCGAAAACTCATCGTTGACCATCGGTCCAGACACCCCTGCCGGCAAATTTTTAGCCTCGTCGCTGAGTTTTTTGCGTGCCTGATAGAACTCTTCCTGGACCTCTGCGGGGGGAGTGCTGTCCAGCAATGACAGCATGGTAAAAGCCAGACCGGGACGCGTGTAGGTCTCTGTGCGGTCATACCACTTGAGCTCCTGGAGACGCTTCTCCAGCGGTTCGGCCACCTGATCCTGCATTTCCTTAGCCGTTGCTCCAGGCCAGGCGGAAATGATGGTCATCTGCTTGACCGTAAAAGGCGGGTCTTCTGCGCGCCCCAGCCCAAGGAACGAGAGAATACCGGCAACGGTGATCAACAGGATAAGAAACAGCGTAACGGAGCGCTCGCGGACGGCGAGCGCGGAAAGATTGAAACGTCCGCGACTCATGGACGACTCCCGGCGACACGGATATCGCTCTGCTTCGCCAGCCGGACTGTTTCACCATCATGCAGTAGATGAGCGCCCAGCGCCACGACCTGTTCGCCAGGCTTAAGGCTGCCGGTGACGCTTGCTGCATCATCCCCGAGGCTCACGACCTGCACGGACCGCCATGTCACTCTGGCGGGATTTCCTGAAATGCTCCAGACCCCCGGGCCTTTACCCGCGTCAAAAACAGCCGCTAAAGGCACCTGCAGCAACGGCTGCGATGCTCTGTTCTGCGCAATATGGATGGTGACAGTGGCCCCCAAAGGGGCACCAGACAATGGACCGTCGAGCACGTACCTTGCTTCAAACGTGCGCGTCAGCGGATCGGCTGCATCAGAGAGTAACCGTAGCTTCGCAGAAACAGAGGGGGTATCGCTGCCGTACAGAGAGGCCTGTGCCACGCTTCCAATTACCGGGCGCAGCGTCTCAGGCAACTGGACGACCGCTTCGCGTTGTCCTGCCCTCGCCAGCCTGATAACTGGCTGTCCGGCACTGACTACCTGACCAGGTTCGGCCAGCGTATCCATCACCACTCCGTCGGCGTCAGCGACCAGGACTGCATAGCCCATGGCGTTTTGCGCCACATTCGCCTGCGCCTTGGCGGCACTGAGGTCAGCCCTGGCCGTCTCTGCGGCAGCCTTAACCTGATCGTAAGCGGATGCCGACACAGCGCCTGTGGTGACCAGACCGCGATAACGCGATTCATCATCCGCTGTCTGTCGGGCTCGCGCTTTTGCTGCGGCGACGGCCTGCTGCTGAGCCTGAGCCTGTAGGCTCAGATCAACCGGGTCCAGACGCATTAACGGCTGACCACGTTTCACGGCCTGACCGGTATCAACGAGACGTTCCAGGATTTTGCCTTGAACCCTGAAACCAAGATCGCTCTGAATTCGTGCAACCACCACCCCCGTAAAAGCACGGGAAAAGTCGGTTGCATTGATCGCTGCGGCAGACCTGACCAGAGGTGGCAGACTGCGTGGATCGCGGTTATCGGAAGCCTCACCGCAGGCCACAAGGGCAAACGGCAACAGACAGACAGCAAAGGTGACAGGTTTAAGTCCGAGCATGGGTTCCCTTAATGAATTGAACAGGACAGGAACCCATACTTATACTTGTGACCATTATTGTCAATGGTCACAACATCAGGGTGACAAACTTCTCAGGATCAGTGATGGCAGCAATACCGCCGCTGCTTGGACGGTTTCCAAATTATATTGCAGCTGAACCGGGCTGATATAGGGACGCATGACCATAAAAATCGCATCCGCCGCCTCGTCCAGTGGCGTTTTTCTTTCAAACTCACCTGCCTGGCGCCCTTCAACAATGATCTGCTCAATGAGCTGCCGCAGGTGCTGCTCATGAGCTTGTGCTGAGGGCCATTTGTCACGCACAGCAACGGCCGCAATATCGTGCAACTTACGGTCATGAAAAAACAAATCGCAGCCAGATTCTGACAATGCCTTGAATAATCGCCTTATTTTCTCTGCGGCTGTCGGCGCATCCGCAATCGCTGCGTTGACAATGTCCCTTATGATCGCCAGCCGATTAGCGCAGATCACTTCTCCAATCGCCTGCTTGGAATCGAAAAATTTATAGATATAAGCTTTTGAAAAACCAATTGCTTTGGCGAGGTCGGAAACCGTTGTTTTTTCGTAGCCATAGTGACCGAAATGCTCAGTGGCTGCCTCAACGACCTGATCGCGGACACTGTGGTCGGAAGGTCCCCTGGAAGGAGTTTCATTCATCTGTTTAGTCATTTTCCCATCTTAGCCCAATGAAGCTCGGTTGACAACGAGTGACCAATTTGTAATATAGTCACAATCCTAAATACACTTGCGCTCTGACAGATTTTTCGCCGGATGATACAGCGACCCCGGGCACTCCACTGAATCAACAAAACGGAACATCTCACCATGAATAATGACGTCATCATCATCGGCGGCAGCTTTGCCGGTCTCGCCGCAGCCCTGCAGCTTGGCCGTGCCCGTCGCACGGTCACCGTTCTCGATACCGGCCTTCAGCGCAACCGCTTCGCTAGCCGTTCACACGGTGTGCTCGGCCACGATGACAAACCACCGTCCGACATCCTGGCCGCGGCGCGGCAGCAACTCGCGCGCTACCCTGCCATCAAGATGGTTAATGCCCGCGCGGACAGCATCTCCGGTACTATCGACAATTTCTCCGTCCTCACTGGCGATAGTGAAACCCTACGTGCGCGCCGCCTGATCCTGAGCTATGGCGTTGTTGACCAGATGCCTGACATTCCTGGCTTTGCTGAAGGCTGGGGCACATCCGTCATCCCATGCCCCTATTGCGATGGCTTCGAAGTTGCTGACCAGCATTGGGGCCTCGTCTGGTCTGGAGCGCAGTCGATGAATCAGGTCAGGCTGTTTCACGACTGGACCGACAGGTTGACTGTCTTCAGCAATGGACACGACATCTCTCCCGACATACGGACCGAACTGGCGGCCCGCCAGGTCCCTCTCGTTGATGGCCGGATCGCCGAAATCGCACGTCACGGGAGCCAGATTGCCACCATCAAGATCGATACCGGCACCGATGTCGCAGTCGATATTCTCTTCGCACATCCGCTTACCAGGCTGTCCACACGCTTTCATGACGCACTGGGCCTCGCCACGCTCAATACGCCAACCGGCATCGTCCTTAAGACCGATGAGCGCCACGAAACCAGTATGCCAGGCATCTATGCCGCCGGTGACCTTGCCAACGCCGGCATCCCCTCAGTCACCACGGCGACATGGCAAGGCGCGATGGCGGGTATCTTCGCTCAGCAGTCGATGCTCACTTGAGTGCAAGCAACAACGATCTCCAAGCGGCTCCTGCCATAAGGCTATAGCGTAAAGCGCGAAGGCGAAACGCCAAACAGTTTTTTGAACGCCACCGAATAGGCGCTGTGACTCTCGTAACCGCTTTCGAAGGCGGCGTGGATGATCGAGTTGCCGGCCAGCAGCAGCGGAATGGACGACAGCAGCCGCAGACGTTGTTTCCACTGGCCGAAGGTGATGCCGGTTTGTTGACTGAAATGGCGTTGAAAGGTCTTTACGCTGATCGACAGTGAATCGGCCCAGGCCTCAATACCGCGTTCGTCGGCCGGTGTGATGACCAACTGCCGGCAAATTTCGGCCATTCTCGCCTCTGCCGGCCAAGGCAGATGCAGCGCCAGCTGCGGCTGCAGGCTCAGTTCCTCCAGGAACAACGCTCTCAGCAGCGCATTGCGTTTGGTCTCCGCCCCTTCAGGCGCCAGCGTCGCCAACTGGGCGATCAGTTCTCGCAACAGCGGTGAAACCTGTAATACGCCGTCGCGCAGCGGCAAACGCGCGGCGGTGATTTCATCGACCAAAATCCCGTAAACGCAGATGTTGCTCTGCATGACGATCTGATGTTCTACCCCCGGCCGCAACCAAACCGCGGTGGTGGGCGGCACGATCCAGCGCCCGCTGCTCGCCTCGACCGCCATAATGCCCTGTTGCGAATAGAGCAAATGACAGCGTTTATGCGAGTGGTAAGGAATGACGAAGCCCGCCGGATAGTGTTTCACCAGCCCCGTCACCTCGAACGAGGAATTTTCGTGGCTGCTGAGGTCGATGCGTTTCGTTTCGGCGTTGTCGACTTCGAATCCCATGATCGTTTGTCCCTTTTGATAACGCGAATGTCTTTTATTTGATAGAGGGACCGCATGATCCTCCATATAGTGACGTTCTCGCAAGCCACACCAGGGGCCTTATGCGAAGAAACTCACTATTTACACCAAAATTTCATCGTTCTGCGTAAAACGGAGGCGATGACGTTGCGCATGCGCTGCGCGATGGCGGCTCGTTGCGGGGGCGACGCGGCCGAAAGTGATGGAGAGGGAAAGCGCGGTGGCATAAATCAGGAGGTGTACGCATCAATCAGCAGGTAGCTCGGCCTGGGGGGCGGCTTAATGCTGAAGGGATAGGGAGAGCGCCTAGGCTCTCCTCCATCCAACGTGGTTATCTCATCAACGGGCCAACTCGGCGCCGTCCAGCTCGGAAATCGCCAGACAAATCACTTCCGTGATGGCCTGTACCGTATAAGCGGTATTGGCAGGAATGATCAACATCTCATGGGGTTGCAACGTCTGATCGTCAACCTTCAGTTCACCGCTCAGCACCATCAGTTTCACCCAGCCCGGGTGAAAACGCGCCGGTTGTCGGCTGCCCGCATCCAGCTTCAGCAACGCCGTATGGCCAGGCGTCTCCCGTTTCAAAATGTGAAAGTGTACCCCATCGTAAGGCATGTTTTCGTAATGCAGTGACGCCAGTGTTCTCTTATGCATGGTAAGTGTCCTCGTGACCGGTGAGTAGCTGCTCCGCCTTCGGTCGCCGTAAAAACGATTGGCGGCTGTCCCTACCGAAAGCACAGGCTCGCAGCCTCTTGGCGAACGGATTAACTGTCGTACTTGCAGCGGCCCGATCGGCCGCCGTTTCATGCCTAACCTGCCTCAGGCATGCTACTAAATATATAAGAGCCTCGCCGACGGCGCAAAAAACCGCTGCACGGTTGAGCGCATTACGGTGCTGATCCGTAGTCGGAAAACCTGAACGACGAGACCAATGCGCCGTCTGCCGGAGATCGCGATGATCTCCCCCCTTCACACCCCATCATTAATAAATCGCGCCGGGCGATAAGCGTGCGGAATGGCGGGGTTAACGCCATGCAGCAGCTCGTCGCCGATCAGCCGGCCAAGCGTCGGTGCGCACATCACGGCCGGATGCATCACCGCCACATAGAGGCAGGTGGCGCCCAGCGGCCCGACGATGGGATAACCGTCGCGCGGCCGGGGGCGCATCCCCACCGCACACGCCTGCAGTTGCAAGGGCGCCGCGCCTGACAGGCGCCCTTCAATCGCCGATTGCGCTTCGCCCTCCACGCGGTTTTCATCGCCGTGCGCAGGATAATCCTCCGCCGCCAGCAGATCGCCATTTTGCGCATGACGCACTTCGATGTCGTCGCCCGCAATCAGCGTGTTCACCACCTGCGCCGCCGCGTGATAGCGTAACAAAATGGCCGGTGACGCCTCGATCGGCAGCGAGAATCCGCTGCCGTCCAGCAGCGCCGAGATCCCCGTACCGCAGGCGAGCACCACCCGATCGGCGGCAATCGCGCCTTCCTCGGTAACGATGCCGATGATCTGCCCGTCTTCACGCAAAAATCCGCTGACGGTTCGCCCCAGGAGCAACTCCCCGCCCCACGAGCGAACGCATTCGAGCAACCGCTGTGTCACGTCTTGCGGATCGACGGCGCCGTCACGCGCCGCAAAATACGCTTGGCTATCGGGCTGCCTGAGCCCCGGTTCCAGCACTGTCACCTCGGCGGAGGGCAAAAGCCGATTATCGGGGTTTTGCGTCGCCGGCGCCTGGCCATAGCTGAGCGCGCCGGACCAATTCACCCAGAGATCCGGGATCTCCTGCGCCAGGCGTATCCAGTCAGCCACGATCTCGCGCCGCAGAAACGCGTCGGGAGCGCCTTCAAGCACGCCTTCGCTGATCCAGCCGAACGAGCGGCCTGTGGCTCCCGCCGCGGGATGCGCCTGCTCAACGACGATAACGTGCTGCCCTTGGCGCGCGAGATGATAGGCGATCGATGCGCCGACAATCCCGGCGCCCACGATGACCATGCGTGATGATGTTCCATTCATTTAATGATGTCCGAACCTCATTTCACGTGTTGTCGCCAAAGCAACCCTGCCGCCAGGCAGGCTATCCCGCCGCCGCAGGCCAACACGGCATAAGACGAGCCCCAGCTCTGGGTGGTATCCATCACGACGCCAAAGGATAACGGGGCGAACGAACCGATGCCGAAACCCAGCAACGATCGCCAGCCCATCACGCTACCGAGCTGTTGCGGCGGCACGTTGTCCGCCATCGCCGCCGACAGCACGCCGGAGTCGCCGAGAATAAAGAAACTGCCGATGCTGACGAACAGCAGCGTCCAGCCTGGCCCCCAGTTCGCCGACCACCCCATCAGCAGCGATCCCAACGCGCCCGCGGCGCCCATAAACATCAACACCGATGCACGATTGAAATAGTCGGAAACGGTGCCGACAATCAGCGTGGCGATCATGCCGGCCAGGTGGATCACCGCCGCGACGATCAATCCTGCGCTGAGCGGATCCAGAGAGAAACCGCTCAACGCCTCGCTGATCAGGCTGGGCGCCCAGGCCCAGTTACCGAGCAGTTCCCAGCTGTGAGCGATATACCCGATCAGCAACAGCAGGGTCGCATAGGTGATAGCATAGCTTTCTCGTTTCGTCTTCCTTCCCAGCGTGCGCGGTTGCGGTTCCTGATAACCGACCAGGGCCAACGAACCCGCCAGCGCCCCCAGTAACGCACCGGCGGCGCACAGGGAAAACGCCACGCCGGCGCCCCAGCGCATGGCGCTCCAACCGGCGATGAAAACCGACAGAAAATACCCCAACGAACTGGCCGCCAGGATCATGCCGATGGCGTAACCGCGTCGGGCCGGGCCATTCATCCCCATCGCTAACAGCAGCGCCGGCGTATAGGCGCCGCCCTGCGTCAGGCCGACGAAGGCCATCAACACCAGCGCACCGATATACGAATGGGCAAACACGGCGAACAGCATCAGCGCACCGGCGCCCAGCCAGGAAAACAGCAGATACACGCGACGCGCGCCCAGCGAATCACACCACCAGGAAGCCACCAGCAACGCCAGGGCGTTGGTCAGGCTGAACACCGTCTGCACCGTACCGGCGGAGGCGGCGTCGAGCTGCCACTCGCTTCTGATGGTCGGCAGCGCGCCGGCAAACATCATGGTGCCCAGGCAGAGGCCAGCCCGGCTCACGCAAAGCAAAAAGAAAGCTCGCATTTCAGCGCCGCCTCCCTGCCAACCGCAGGGTGAGGATAACGCCATTAACGCACATGACCGATAGCCAAAAGATCCGCATCATAAACTCAGCAATCAGAAGGAGATGCCTCATCATAGTGAGCAAAATCAACGGCTGACAAACGATCTTTCCTCCCTCATTTGGTTGAGCTAGACTCAACCTATGAAAAAAATCCACTCCCTGCCGCACCTGTCCGCTTTCGAAGCCGCCGCCCGTCTCGGCAGCTTCAGCGCCGCTGCGGATGAGCTGTTTCTCACCNGTCAGCCGCCATATTCGCAGTCTCGAAGCACAGCTGGGGGTCACGCTGTTTTATCGCGGACACAAATCCGTGCGGCTGACGCAGGCCGGCGAGAATTTTTCCCGCACCGCATCTCGGGTGATAAGCGAACTGTATGCCGCGGAAAGCGCGCTGAAAGCGAGCGCCGGTCGGCAACGGCTGGTGGTGCACAGCCTGCCGACGTTCACCATGCACTGGCTGATGCCGAAACTGGCGGCGTTCAACGAGATTCATCCGGAGGTCGCGGTTGATATCACCGCCGCCACTGGGGCCGTCGATCGCAATATGCCGTTTGATCTGGCGATCAGGCGCGACCCCGCGCACTTCTCAGGGCTGAAGGCGATCCCTTTTTTGCAGGAAGACAGCCTGTTGGTCTGCAGCCAGAGCTATTTGCGCACCATGCCGATCAGTGCGCCAGACAATCTGGCCGGGCATACAGCCATTCGCATCCGCGCCCGGGAAGATTTATGGCGCAGCTGGTTGAATACCTATCCGACGGCGCTGGACGCCTCGCCGCCGCCGCTGACGCTCGACCATACCTTCGCCGCCATTCAGGCGGCCGAAGACGGCCTGGGACTGGCCGTCGTGCCTTACCTGTTCTGCGCCAAACATCTGTCGTCCGGCCGGCTGGTGTCGCCCTTCCCGGCGTTGACGATTCGAACCGGCGTTTATTCCCTGCTGCTGCGCGATCGGGACGATGAGGTCGTGAGAAAGTTCGCCACCTGGCTGCAGACGTTCCAGGCGTAAGCGCCGTATTGGATCCCGCCGCAAAAGCGCACCGCGCTAACGGTATTTCTCAGGCGTGCAGCGTCAGGCCTTTTATCGCCTTATCCACCGCTTTCTTCGGCCCGCGCAGCGCCAGGCCGACCAAATCCAGGTTGTCCGCGTCTTCGGCGAGAAAAACCTGCCGGTTGGCTGCATCGTGCCCGGTCGAGAACATGGCGTGCACATAGGGGATCAGCGTCAATTCCCGTTCCAGCCCTTTGCGATGCGCATTTTGCAGGCCCGGCAGATCCGCGGCGAAAATCAGCATCGGCTGCCCGGAAATGCCGCCGTAGCGTCTGCCTTGCGCATCCACGTAACATTCGCCGATGATCTCCGGGGCGGCGGCAGCGATGCCCGTCGCCAGAAAGGCCACCACGTTCAGCCGCTGCCAGGTTTGCAGATCGTCGCGCACGATAAACGCTATCTTGGTATCAAACATGTTTCGCTCTACTCCGTTGTGCTCTTAAAAGCGCATCATCGGCGATGAGCGAGTCAGCGGTATAGAACGTTTGTGCACTGCCGTTGATAGGCCGCCGGCGATAAACGGTAGGCGCGCCGGAACCAGCGGCCCAAATGACTCTGGTCGGCAAAGCCTACCTGCATGGCGACCTGCGCCGGCTCTTCCCCCTGCGCCAGTAACAGTCGCGCGGCACGCAGCCTCAGCCGGATCAAGTAAGCATGCGGCGACTGGCCGAAAGCGCGGGTGAATTGGCGAGTCAGACGGAAACGATCCAGACCGCACTGAAGCGCAAGTTCCTCCAGACTGGGATTATCCGCCATGTGTTCGTGCAAGTAGTCCCGTAAACGATTCATCTCAATCAAAGCGTCATCGCGTTGGGACGTTGGCCTGACGCGTATATGCCGCGCCAAAAGCGTCAGCAGTTGGTCCAGGCTTTGATCGCGCGCCAGCCGGCCTTCTCTCTGATGCAACGCAAAAAAAGCCTGTTGTATCGCGGTCGCCAGCATCGGATCGTCGGTCAACGTGCTATGGAAGGCGCCTTCCAGCACTGAAGCGTCCCCCAATCCGCGGCGCTGCATCGCGTCGGAGACCCAGCGCTGCGGCAGATAAAGCATCGCATAGGTAAACCCTTCGGCCTGCGGCGCATGGCCATCGTGCACCGCGCCCGGCTCGATCAGCATGGCGCGCCCCGGCCGGCTGGTGTGCAGCGAGCGGTGGCAATTGAAACGCTGCAAGCCCTGCTGCGTGACGCCCACCAGCATTTCATCATGATCGTGAGGATCGTAGGCATGCCCCTGAAAGTGGGCGTTGACGCTCTCAATACCCGTTTCGTCATCGCGCCGCAGTTCGAGCCAGTCTGTATGTTGATGATTGGACGCCATGCAATAAATCCGGAGTTCTGCTCACAGGAAAAGAAAAAACAGCTTACCCTGAGACCGCCACCGTTGCACGCTCACAGCTCGCAGATGGCATAAGTGCCCTTTCCGGCCGATTTCGCCTGATACATCGCGCCGTCGGCGCGGGTCAACAGCATCTCCTCCGTCACATCGCCGCGTGGAGAAATGGCCGCGCCGATGCTGGCGGAAAGCCGTACCTTCTGCGGCCCGATCTGCGTAATTTTGGCCAGTTGCGCCAACACGTTTTCGCAAAATTCGCTGACCTCGCGCCGCGGATCCGTCAACGGCCACAGGATCACCGTGAACTCGTCACCGGCCAGGCGCGAGACGCTGTGGTGCTCGCCTGCGCAGGCGCTGAGCAATGTGGCGAATGTCTTCAGGATCGCGTCGCCGAAGTCATGACCATAGCTGTCGTTAAGGGTTTTGAACCCGTCGAGATCGATAAACAACAGCGCCATCTGCCGCTGATGGCAACAGGCTTGCAGCGTGCCCGACAACCGGCGCAGAAACGCGCGTCGATTGGTCAATCCGGTCAGCATGTCATGGGTTGCGTCATATTCCAGCCGCTGCTGCAGCCGCTTCAACTCGGTAATGTCCATGGACAGAATGTAAAACCCCTGCGTTTCGCACGGCACCAGCGTGGTGTGGATCATCAGCAGTCCCTTTTGGGTCTGGAGCTCATTTTCAAAGCTCACCATTTCCCCCGCCAGGGCCCTGTCTATCATCGGTTTCGCTATCTGATAAACGTTCTCCCCCATAAAATCGCGCACCGTCATTCCTCTGAGGCGGCTTTCTTCCAGGCCAAACCAGGTTTTGTAGGCGCTGTTGGCGAACAGGTAGCGTTCATTGCCGTCGATCTGGCTGATCAACGCCGGCATATTGTCGGTAATGGCGCGCAGGCGTTCCTTCTCCGCGCTGAGCTGATATTCGGCGAGCACCCGGGTTTCAATCTCTTCGTTGAGTTTCTTGACGACCACATTCAGCTCCCGCGTGCGGATTTCGACGCGTTGTTCCAGCTCGTGTTGCAGAGCGAACAGATCGGCCTCCGCCGCCTTGCGCTCGCTGATATCGACGATAACCGAGATGAAATGATCCGGTTTGCCGTTAGGCAACCGGTTTAACGCCACCGTCAGCTGCACCCAGACGATCGAGCCGTCGGCGCGGAAATAACGTTTCTCCAGCGAATAAGTGCTGATCTCGTTTCTCAGCAGTTGCTGCAGTTTTTCCAGATCGGTGTTGAGATCTAGCGGATAGGTAATGTCCTGAAAGGTGCGATCCATCAGCTCGCGCTCGGAATAGCGCAACATTTCGCAGATGCGCGGATTGACCCGCAACCAATACCCCTGCAGCGACACCAGCGCCATCCCTACCGCCGCCTGGGCGAAGGTCTGTTCGAACAGGGCTTCCGAGCGTTGCAGATTGGACTTCAGGTTTTCGGTATAGACGTGGCGTTCAATGCTCTGCAAATACTCCTCCACCACGGCGGCGAAGTCGTGCAGGTCGGCCAGTTGTTCCGGGGAAAACGGCTGCGGCTGGCTGTCGATAATGCACAGGGTGCCGAGCGGCAACCCGTCGAGCGACAGCAGCGGTTGCCCAACGTAGAAACCGATCCGCGGTCCGCCAATCACCAGCGGATTATCAAAAAAGCGCGGATCGTTGGCGGTATCGGGCACCACCAGCGCTTCGCGTTGCAAGATAGCATGGCCGCAAAATGAGATATTGCGCGGCGTTTCCCGGGCATCCAGGCCGTAACGCGATAAAAACCATTGACGATCCCGGTCGATCAATGACACCAGCGCGATGGTCACGCCGAAGTATTTCGCCGCCAGCCGCGTGATGCGATCCAGTTTCTCCACCGAGTTTGAATCCAGCACGTTCAGCGAATTCAATACCGACAGGCGTTCAGCTTCGTTTTCGGGGAAGCAGGGTTCGAGCATGTTGTCTCCCAATGTGTCACCGACGGCCCCGGCATAGCCGGCGTGAGTCCGTTCAGCGTTTTCGTCGGTTGGCGGCAAATATCCTTGTCCATCATAGACTCACTCAGTATCAATCCGATTGCGCATTCTCGCCAGCTTTGCCGGGCGTTGCGTTTGCCACCGCGCTGCGCTACAGTCGTTCACAAGGTGATGGTGTTCCACCTTTCCCAACCGCCGCGTTCGCTCGAACCGGATGATGACGCCTGATATACAACTTCGCTTTATTTTTTAGGCAGGTATGTCAGGAGTCGCTATGAATGAAATCCCACGTTTTACCCCTTTTTCGCCCCAACCTGATCTCACCGTGCGGGAAATGCCGCTGTACGTTTTCGGCCATAAGAATCCCGACAGCGACAGCATCTGCAGCGCGCTGGTGGTCGCGGACTGGCTCAATCACCTCGGCAAACCGGCCGTCGCTTTCCGCCTTGGCGAACTGACGCCGGAAACCCGCTACATACTGGCCGCCGCCGGCGTACAAGCGCCTCCGCTGCTGAAAGACGATCTCCGTGACCGTAAAGTCTGGCTGGTCGATTTTACCGACGTCGAACAAGGGCCGGCCTCATTGCCCGACAGCGATGTGGTCGGCGTTATCGACCATCACCGGCTGGGCACGTTAATCACCCGCAACCCGCCCGATGTCTGGGTTCGCGCCGTCGGCTGTTGCGCCACCGTGATCCTGCAGATCCTGGCGGCGGAAAGGCCGATGCCGCTTTCTTCCGCCCAGGCCACGCTGCTGCTGGGCGCGATTTTGAGCGATACCGTCGCGCTGAGCGCGCCGACCACCACCGAACAGGATCGGCTGGCGGTCTCGCGGTTGCGCGCAATTTCTCACGTTGACTATGACGCCTTCACCGCCGGGCTGCTGGCCGCCAAAACCGATCTTTCGGGGCAATCCGCCGCGCAGTTGCTGCAGCGCGACGCCAAGAATTATCGCATCCATAGCGTCTCGCTGCTGCTGTCGCAGATAGAAGTGCGGGCCATGAGCGACATCGATCCGCTGTTGCCCGCGCTGCAACAGGCGCTTGAACACGCGAAGCAGGAAGCCGGGCTGGCGATGGCCGCGCTATTGGTCACCGATATCACCTGCCGTCGCTCCACCCTGTATTTCTCGCCGAACCGGGTGCTCGACATTCGTCAGGTGTCGCTGCCCGGCATGACGAGCCGGAAAAAAGAGGTTTTACCGTGGTTAACCCGCCAGATCGCTAACGCAGGGAGATAAGTCATGCCGCTCTACCAACATGCTTTACTGCTGGTGCAGGATGAACGCGACGGCCGGCTGCTGTTGCGTCATGCCGAACGCCTCAATCAGCAGATGAATACGCGCATTACCGTGGCGCACATCAGCGCCGACTATGCCGAGCTGGACTACCTCAGCGATTCGCTGACCAAAGATCGCCAGTCCAGCGAGGTGATCGCCGCCAAAGCCATGCTCAGCCGTCTGGTGGAAGACTGCTCAATCCCCCTGGAGGTGCGCGCAATTGTCAGCATCCATCGCTTCAAAGACGTCGAAGCCCTGGTTGCCCGCAAAGGGGTCGATCTGTTGCTGCTCGGCCATCAGAACCGTCCGTTCGGCGTCTTTGCCTCCTTCGGCTTCGAGTTCATTAACCATTTGTCGATCGACGTGCTGATAAAGCATGTGCCTACTCCCTAGAATGAGGTGACTACCCATGAGCTATGAGATTGAAAGCGTAACCGCCAGAGAAATCCTGGATTCGCGCGGCAACCCGACCGTCGAAGTTGAAATGACTGCGGCGGGCGTCGTGGCCCGGGCTTCGGTTCCCTCCGGCGCCAGCACCGGTTCACGCGAGGCGGTGGAACACCGCGACGGCGATCCGCGCCGTTACGGCGGTAAAGGCGTACTGGAGGCGGTGCACAGCGTCAAAACGGCGATCAATGAGGCGCTGCGCGGGGTGGATGTGCGCCAACAAGAGGAGATTGACCGCCGGCTGATCGCGCTGGACGGCAGCGAGAACAAGAGCCGATTGGGGGCCAACGCCCTGCTCGGCGTTTCTCTGGCCGCCGCCCGCCTCGCGGCGCAATTGTCGCAACTGCCGCTGTATCGTTATCTGGGCGGCATCGGCGCCAACCTGCTGCCGGTGCCCTGCATGAATATCATCAACGGCGGCGTGCACGCCCGTTGGCAAGGGGCGGACTTTCAGGAGTTTATGATAGCCCCGCTGGGCGCGCCGTCGCTGCGCGAGGCCGTGCGCTGGGGCAGTGAAGTCTATCAGGCGCTGCGCCAAATCCTGTTGGAACAAGGCCTGTCGGTCGGCGTCGGCGACGAAGGCGGTTTCGCGCCGGCGGTTGCCTCGAACCGGCAACCGCTGGAGCTGATCGTGCAGGCGATAGAGAAAGCCGGTTATCAACCGGGAGACGATATCGCCATTTGTATGGACCCGGCCTCAAGTGAATTCTATGCCAACGGCAAATACCGCCTGCGCAGCGAAAACGCTGAACTGGATGCCGAACAGATGACGGCCTATTACCAGCGGCTGGTGCAGGATTTTCCCATCGTGCTGATTGAAGACGGTTTGGCCGAGGACGATTGGGCCGGCTGGCGCATTCTCAGCGACACCCTGGGCGATCAAGTGGAACTGGTCGGTGACGATCTGTTCGTCACCAACGTGAAATACATCCAGCGCGGGATTGATGAACGGTTGGCCAATGCGGCGCTGATCAAATTGAACCAGATCGGCACGCTGAGCGAAACTTTCGCCGCCGTGCAACTTTGCCAGGCAAACGGCTGGGGCGCCTTTATCTCGCACCGCAGCGGCGAAACCGTCGACAGCTTTATCGCCGATATGACGGTTGCGATGCGAGCCGGCCATTTGAAAACCGGCGCGCCGTGCCGCGGCGAGCGCATCGAAAAATACAATCAGCTGATGCGCATTGAGGAGCAATTGGGCACCGCGGCGGTATATGCCGGGCGCGCCGCCTTTAAACGCCGTTAATCTTTGCAGGCCGGCCACGCACCGGCCTGTTTTTCATTTTTTGCGCGGCATAATCCCGCCACGCCGGATTCCAACAGAATACGCCGCGTCGCCATCAACGTCTCACGCTGCTCGTTCAGCGTCGCCATCATCCGCTCGATTTCCGCCAGCCGGCTGTCGACGCCCTGTATCAACCCATCCTCATAATCGCTGCCCTGCAGCGCCAATACCCCGCGGATCGCCTGCAGCGAAAATCCCAGGTTCTGGCCGATTTGGATCAGGTGCAGCCGCTCCAGCGCGCTTTCGCTATACACCCGATATCCGTTAACGCCGCGCACCGCTTTGGGCAGCAGACCCTGCTGTTCGTAGTAACGTATCGCCGAGGCGGCCATGCCGGCGCGCTCCGCCAACTCTCCGATTTTCATGCCCTATTGACCTTAAAGTTAACTTTAAACTTAGTATAGCGCCATTCACCCTGCGACAGGAACGTACCCGATGTTTACCCCGCTGATTCTGCCCAACGGCAGCCGCTTACCCAACCGTCTGGCCAAGGCCGCGTTGGAAGAAAATCTGGCCGATGAAGGCCAACTGCCCGGCCCCGCGCTATGGCGTCTGTATCGCCACTGGGGTATCGGCGGCGCCGGCCTC
>NZ_JVEL01000311.1:0-3221 GCF_001076875.1 Serratia sp. 506_PEND | reverse complement strand
TGCCCAAGCGAGATAATGGTCAGCACTGGTCGCCACTGGCATACCGCAATCACCTGATTAGTAAAGATAAGATTGAAATTGATTACCTGACATCTGCTGAACTGCACGAGATGTTCCGCCCGGAGGTGATCCGTAAGGCAGTGCGCGGTGAGGTGCGTGTTTATAACAACATTTACTTTAGCACTGAGCTTGCCAGGGTTGAGGGTGAAAAAGTTCGTGTCTGCTTTGATATTCATGACCCTAACACGGTGATAGTTCGCAACATGGACGGCACCTGGATTTGTGACGCCATCTGGGACGGCAACAAGGTGGATGCTTTCGCCAAGCCTTATGTTAAGCGGCTTGAAGAGAAGCGGGTTAAGGAACGCAGGGAGCGGCAAGAGAGGAAAATCTATCGCGATATTGAGCGGGAGCTTACCCCGGCGATTGAGCAAAAGCCGGAACATGATTTCAGTCGCTTCTTTGCGCCTGAGCCAGAACAGCGCCAAAAGGTTTATTTGCACGAAGATGATTACGAATTTGATTTAAAGAAAGCCAGTAACAGCCATTAAGGATAATTAAATGAGCGTATTAAGCGATTTGCAGAGCCTTATGGCTCGGACCGGTTACACCCAAAAACGGGTGGCAGCACAAACTAAAGTCAGTGATTCCGTTATTTCCCAATATTTGAAAGGAACATATCCGGGGAATATTGAAAAAGTTGAATCGGCAATCAGAAACTTTATTTCCCGTGAAGAAGAGAAAGAGCGCAAGCGCACTGTGCGCGCCGAGTTTGTGCGTACTCGCCTGGCGAATAAATGCCTGGCACGAATGCGCGATGTGCATCTGGATGGCGATATTGGTGTGCTTTCCGGCTCAGCCGGTGCGGGTAAAAGCATGGTCATGAAGCATTACGCCAGCCTGTTTAACGATGTGATCTTGATTGAGGCTGACCCTGGTTACACGACAAAGGTGCTGCTGCAGGAGTTGTGCGAGCGTCTTGGCGTCAATAAGAGCGGCAATATCCATGAGTTAAGCGAGAACTGCATCAACGCACTGCGGGGGACGGGTTGGGTTGTGCTCATTGATGAGGCTGAGCTGTTGCCCTATCGCGCGCTGGAGGCGCTACGCCGTATTCATGACCGTTCTGGTTCCGGCGTGGTCTTAGCCGGTATGCCCCGACTGTTATTGAACCTCAAGGGCCGCCGTGGTGAATACGCGCAATTATATAGCCGCGTGGGTATCGCAATTGATCTCGATGCCGAGCAGAAGAAAACCGAGCATGAAGACTTCAACAGCATTATCACCAGTCTTCTACCCGAGGATGTGGATTATTCGCAGATACCGGGGTTATTTGATGCGTTTCGCAAGCAGTCAAAAGGCAACTACAGGCGATTATTCAAGCTGGCGCGTGGCGTTGTTCGAGCCAGCGGTATCGGTGACCAGGGTATTTCGCCTGCCCTGGTTGAGGAGTATTCAGGGATGCTGATCCACTGAGGGAATGCCATGAATGCACTGATTAAACGAGAAGTTAAGGCGCTGCGTAATCTGGGGTTCAACAGCATTTTTTATTCCAACACCAGCGGTGAGTGTCGTTTTTCGCCTTTCATTGATTGCTTTGTTTCCGGTCAGCTAAACGTTGATGTGTATTCCTGGGAGCGTGAAGTGGCTGGCGTTGGTAACGACGGTAAAGGTTGGGATATGGATGAGTGCGATGCTAAACGGCTCATTATCCCTTTTATTCAGACCCGCGAAGGGTTTAGGCAAGCGTACCGCCTGGCGCGGTTGTGTGTGCAACTGCCGCGTTCATGGCGGCTTCACTAAATGGATTAAAAATAAATGAAATACATCATGTTGCGCACTAGCGGAAATATTCCACGTGATATTCCGATTATTTTCCCTGACCAGTTGGTTCATGACGATGTGGCACAGGCCATTAAAGGGATGTCAGAGGATTACCGTTTTGCTGATGCCGCAATCGTATCAGCTGGATTTTGCCGTGTAGCTGTGGCGTGTTCGGGGAAAAGTGAAACTTGTGGTGTTGGTAGTCGTGATTGTGATGACGACGTGATCAACACCTACGACTACACCTTGGGATTATTGTTCGACTAAAGGAGCTGAACGTGATTAATCAATTCGATGCTTATACCCAGGCCAGGGCTGCGTTAGAGGCCAATGGCTGCACCATCCTGAATTCAACCCGTAAGCACCAGCGTCCGGTGATTACGGCTGATAGCACCTGCGGGCAGATTGTCTGGCCAACGGTGGACGTTGTTGTGAGAGAGAACGGCGTGCAGCGCACGGTTCGCACGTCGCGTGTTCATGAATGCCAGGTTATCTGGAATTAATCGAGGGAAATAAATGGCAGTAATAATGACTATCGCCATTCAGGAAACTGAAACAGGCATCCAAACTGATATTTCTGTAAGTAGCAATGATTTTACCGAAAAAGAAATGACCCACACAGCTGCAATACTGGAAGTGATTGAAGACGCCTTTAAGGCAAATGGCGGAAAGAAAGAAGTTATTTTAGGAGATAATGTGCATGTCCACTAAACCCAAACGTATCAAAAGCGCGGCAGCTGTTTATGTGCCGCAGTCGAAAGAAGATGTGACCTGTGATATTCGCAAGATTGGCGACCTGTCTCGCGAATTAGCGCGGGTCGAAACAGCCATGAATGACGAAATCGGCGAGATTACAGACCGTTATGCCCCGCAGATGGATGTTCTCAAGAAAGACCTGGAAGTGCTGCAAAAAGGCGTTCAGGGCTGGTGTGAAGCCAACCGCGACGAGCTGACCAACAACGGTAAGACCAAGACAGCTAACCTGGTCACCGGCGAGGTGCAGTGGCGCAATCGTCCGCCATCGGTCTCCATTCGTGGTGCCGACTCCGTGCTGGAAACCTTGCTGCGCCTGGGGCTTGAGCGCTTTATTCGCCGCAAGGAGGAAATCAACAAGGAGGCTATCCTCAATGAGCCTGCAGCGGTGGCCGGTGTGGCGGGCATCACGGTGAAATCGGGCATTGAGGACTTTGCCATTGTGCCGTTCGAGCAGACTGTGGGGGCGTAGATGCTGAAAATGACCGCTGCGCAGTTTAATGAAACGTATCCGGTTGGCAGCCATTTCACCTATAAACCGGACTGGTCTCACTTGGATGCGAAAGTCGTCAAGACTGTCGGTGTCGCACAGAAAGTCGGTGGCGTTGTCGTGGTTGAAATAAATCTCGACCCACATTTTGCAA
>NZ_JVEL01000310.1:0-4445 GCF_001076875.1 Serratia sp. 506_PEND | reverse complement strand
TACCTGTGGTTTGGTCATACGAGGAAGAGAGGCAGGAACACCATTACCGAACAAACGCGCCTGGGCTCCAGGCTTTTTAGCTGAAGCAGCCAAACGTACCCGTTCGGCGACTTCTTTAAATATATAGCTATTTTCAAGGAGCGTTTCTATGTCATCTTGTGACGTTATCGGCATGAATGAATTATCGAGTGACGTTAATTCCCCAATATAGTTCTCCAGCCCACTGAGTATTTCCCCCTCATTTTCATTCGATCCGTCAATAGTGATATGCACTGAGCTTTCGAAGTTGCTCCACAGACCGCCACCGGTCAGATTGTGTGAACCCACAACTATCAACCCCTTATTATCACCTAAAAACTGGTAGATCTTTGCATGGAATGTCTGGCCTTTTTCAGAGTGCACAACATGCAAGGAGTCGGTATTAATAAGCAAAGCGGTGAGAGCCTCGTAGGACGTCCCACCAAGGTCGACACCCACGTACACATTTACTTTTCCTCCTCGGTCCCTAAATCTTTTGAGAGAATCTTTAATTCTGAGGACACCACTGTTCTTTGCGAACGCGACAACAATGTTAAGAGTGCGGTAGTCTGGTGAACTAAGCAACTCGATCAGACGGTTGCCAAGCTGCCCGGTAAAGGGCTGGTTCATCAGTTCCATTAAGTCCTCCTTTGGACTATCCTGTTTTTTCTAATAGTGCCTGCAGGCTTTTCGTTCTGAGCACATCAACATCAGTCTCACTATGATAGTTTTCCAGAGAACGCTGCACCGACATAAGCACCATCATAAATGCCTTTTCGCATGCCGGATAGTAGACAGGGAGCAAGCCGCTTCGGCATTACTTTCCCCCGCACACACCACAAGCCAGTATTCCAGCATTTTTTCGCTGGCTTCCCAGTATTCAGGGCCATCTTTCCGGCTGCGAAGGACATTGTTAAGCCTGATGTCAAACTCAAGCGCGGTTTCTTCATCATCAGGAAAATCCCCTCCAGACTGGCGCATACAGCGCACCGCTTTCTGCGTCATCAAAAAGGGGGATGTTATCCCCCTCATCCATACGCCAGAGTTCATGCCTTCCCTGTGCCAGTCCAGCATGTCGCAGCTGCTCCAGGATAAATCGCGTGGTGTGCTCGCTCAGGCCCGTCATGGTGGTGACCGCCTGCACTGTCATGACCGGCGCTTCTCTGAATGCGCCCATAATACGTTTTGCGTCATCCGTCATCGTTTGTGTCATTTCACTCAAATCCCTCGGGTTATCAATCTACAGAAAAATAAATCAGGGGGTCAGGGTATAATCCAGCACGATAATCTCTCGCAATATCGGTCTAAAAATCGCTTTCAGGTCATCATGCGCCGAATGCGGCAAATAGCGCTGGCGTGCTGCTTCATCCGCAAACGTCATCAATACACAGTGAGTAAACCCCGCATTTTTCTCTTCCGGACTGTCATTGGTGCCCCATTCCACGTTTGTAACGCCTTCAATGCGATCGGGGATCTGCAGAAATGCTGATCTGACGGCCTGTATTTGTTCCGGTAATGCTGCATCCTTAAATGCAATAAATAAAATATGGCGAATCATCATTGCCCCTGTCAAAACTATTAATAAATGCCCTATTCAGGGGAGGACTCACTACTCCTCACCATCGTACTTGTCAATATTTAAAAATCACCACAATGAATACCATTTCCTTTGAGGCCTCCCCGTTGGTCATCCATGAGGTATATCGGCATTACAGGAAAATCAACTGAGAAAAAAAGAAAAATTATAATAAATCCCATCTCTTTCGCAGACTTAAAAATAAATAGAATATATTCCTCTAGGCTGTGTCCCTTAATATCCTGAGCTATAGTAAATACCTGTTTCCCCAACACATTAAGCTATGGCCCGCTACGATCTTCCCGATGAAGCATGGTGCATCATCCAGCCCTTACTGCCTGCTGAACCCACATCTCCACAGCCCGGACGACCGTGGGCTGAACATCGAAAAATCATCAACGGTATGTTCTGGGTGCTGTGTTCAGGTGCGCCATGGCGCGATTTACCTGAACGATATGGTCCATGGAAAACGGTTTATAACCGCTTTAATCGGTGGTCGAAGTCGGGAGTGATTAACATTATTTTCAACAGGTTACTTTCTGCACTTGATGCGTATGGCCTCGTTGACTGGTCTGCCACGGCGCTGGATGGCAGCAATATACGGGCGCTCAAATGTGCTGCCGGTGCCCAAAAAAACATCCCGATATCGCCGGAGATAACGGCCTGGGTCGCTCTCGAGGTGGTTTTGGCACCAAAATCCATCTGGCGACAGACGGAAGCGGTCTCCCGTTGAACATTCTGTTAAGCCCGGGTCAGGCTCACGAAAGCCAATTCGCATTACGTCTTCTGGACGGCATCGGTGTTCAGCGGCAGAACGGCAGCATGAAGCGTCGTGGTTATGCGGTGGTGGCTGACAAAGCGTACTCAGGTCATGCACTGCGTAACGAGCTGAAAAGAAAAGGGATAAAAGCAGTTATCCCGCGAAAATGCAATGAAAAACTGGCGTTGGACGGACGTTCACAACTCGCTCGTGATACCTATCGCAATCGCAATGTTGTGGAGCGGTGCTTTGGCCGCCTGAAAGAATACCGTCGCATTGCGACTCGTTACGACAAAACAGCGAGGAATTATTTGGCAATGGTGAAGCTGGGTTGCATCCGACTGTTTTACAAAAAATTATGCAATTAAGGGACACACCCTAGTAAGTTCTACAGTTAATTTTAAATCCCTCATTGCAGACACAACAACAATCTCATTTATATCAGCCACGAAAAATGAACAACGATACACCTCTGCGCATTATCCAAAAAAGTAAACTCATCAATTAACTTAATAGTTACACTTTCACCAAAATCATCATCAGGTAATGGTCTAAATATTACACAATCCGGATAAAATATTGCCCCTTGTCCTTGGCAGGCTTACCGGTATTCTTTTTAGCGTATCGTCGTAATCCCAGTCTCTTTGCCTGGTGGTGAATGGCACTGTTCGTCCTGCCGGGTAACACCCTGGTAAGCTTTCTACCCAGTATCGGGTAAAGCTGCTGAAGAAGGTTGATCTCTACAGGTTTTCTGCATCATCGTGCCCATGCGTAGGACACTAAATTTCCTGAGAATAGAATCCCGCTATTTTGCTGCGAGATTTCTTTCTTTTTCCTGCATCAGCACGTAGGCCTGTGCACGCAAATGCTGTTCGGTTTGTTGAATTTGTTGTTGTCTGCCGGGTGAATCATCCTGCTGAAGATGAATCACCCGAAACTGTTCTTCTGCCAATTATTAATGTTATACCGTTACGCAAAAAATAATCACAAAATAAACCAGGACGCCCGGCCGTGAAGGCTGAGCGTCCTTTGAGCATTATATTCTTTTTTGTTCCCCAGCCGGTTCCGGCTTGCTCCCATAATAACAATCACTCAATCAGCAACGCATTCAGCCGTGTCAGCCAGCGATTCACACCACGATCAATATCGTTGTCGCTGATGTCATTGGCGCCCTGAATCATCGCTGGTGACTGCCAGAGCATCCCCGTCAGATTCGCCATCGCCTGGAACGGCAACAGTAAATCGTCGACAGCATAGCGGTTGTAACCCTGTGATGTGTAGGCCGCTTCATTGCCCCCGGTTGAGGTCATCACCATAAATGGTTTGCCATGCAACACTTTTCCCTCTGAGCCATAAGCAAAGCCGTATTCCAGCACCTGATCCTGCCATTCCTTAAGAATAGCTGGGGAGGAATACCACCAGAACGGAAACAACATAACAACCACGTCATGGGTTTTCAGCAGTTGCTGTTCGCGTTTCACGTCAATAACAAAATCCGGGTATTCGTTCATCAGGTTGTGCACGGTGACGCCGGGTAACGTGCTTAACGCCTGTCCCGCCGCCTCACTGATGCGTGAACGCTCCGGGTAACGATGGCCGGATAAAATCAGCGCCTTTTTCATAATGATTTTTCCTTTACAGTATCTAATGTTCCCGAAAGGCTGTCTGCCCTTCGGTTGAGATTTAAAGAAGAATATCCGGTTGCTTATTCCGGTCTATTCAGTATTACTTTACTGCCCTGTATTCCAGGTACTGAAGCTGACCTGCCTGCGAGATTATGGAATGCACGGCGTGAGCCGTCAGATAATTATCGCGTTGCAGGTGATTATAAAGAGAGAAGAGATTTATCGGGAATAATCCAACAAAAACGGTTTAGGTGCAATAATATCGGCCAACACTTGCCGGTATTATTGTGTCCTTATCTACCATCACTCGTTATGATTCTTTTGATAAATCAGTGAATAATAAGAAATCGTGTAGATGACGATAAAGCTCACAATCACCGGGGCGTTATTAAACGCATTAATATCTGACAGATGAGAAAACACGATACCCACGGCTAAGTAGAGAAAAAGAGACCAGGATGACGCA
>NZ_JVEL01000309.1:2295-10037 GCF_001076875.1 Serratia sp. 506_PEND | reverse complement strand
AGCGACGCTCTATTTCATGCATCTTGATAGTGATTAAGAACGTTCTTAAGGCCAGAAGTTCCCTCATCGGGTAACGCCGTCCGCGGTAGCGTCAGTCAGTTACGATTCGGACGCCTATCTTGCTGACTTGATTGCCGTCCATTTCGGCTATGGTCCAGGTCAGGCCGTCCCATTCCACCTGGTCGCCGATCACCGGTTCACCGCCGATCAGCTGAATGACGAACTGCCCCAGCGTCTGCTGCTCGTCGACGTCGTCTTGCAGATTGAGGCCATAAACCTGCGAGATGTCGCTTAAACGGGCGTCGGATTGCAGGATAAAGTCGCCGAAGAAGCGTTCGTCGAGCGTCACGGCCGGCGCCTGGCTGAACAGCTTGCCGAGGATCGGCAGATCGTGCTCATGGCCGATGACGCACAGAATATCGTTCTCCCGCAGCCGGGTACTGCCGCTAGGATGCAGCAGCTCTTTGCCGCGGAACAGGGCGGCGATGCGGGTATTGGGCGGCATTTTCAGCTCACGCAGCGCAGCGCCGACGCACCAGTTTTCCGCCGAAAGCTGATACACGAACTGTTCCCACTGGTTTTCCGGGTGTACATCCAGCCCAACGCGGGAGATCGGCGTCAGCGCCGGCGGTACGATCACCTTGGCTTTTTTAGCGGCGAACGACAGTGTGGTGCCCTGCAGCAGCAGGGAGACCAGCACCACGAAGAACGCCACGTTGAAGAACAGCTGGGCGTTGGGCAGCCCGGCCATCATCGGGAATACCGCCAGAATCACCGGCACCGCGCCGCGCAGGCCGACCCAGGAAATAAAGCCGCGTTCGCGCAGGGTAAAGCTGCGGAACGGCAGCAGGCCGATAAACACCGACAGCGGGCGGGCGAACAGGATCATCCACAGCGACAGCAGCAGAGCAGGGATGGCGATCGGCAGCAGCTCGTGCGGGTTGAGCAGCAGCCCGAGCACCAGGAACATGCCGATCTGGCTGAGCCAGGCCAGGCCATCGAAGGTTTGTACGATGCCGTGACGGTTGCGGATCGGCCGGTTGCCCAGCAGCAGGCCGCACAAATACACCGCCAGAATGCCGCTGCCGTCCAGCGCAGTGGTCAGTGCGAAAATAAGAATACCGCCGCTTACCGCCAGCAGCGGATAGAGGCCGTCCGCCAGTTTGATGTGGTTGATCAGCGTCAGCAGCAGCCAGCCGCCGCCCAGACCGAAGACGATGCCCATGCCGAACTGCTGCATCAGATGCAGCGGGAAGGTCCAGCTCAGTGCGGTTTCCCCGGCGGCGATCATCGCAATCAGCGTGATGGTGAGAAACACCGCCATCGGATCGTTGCTGCCGGATTCGATCTCCAGCGTGGCGCTGACGCGTTCGTTCAAACCTTTGCCCCCCAAAAGGGAGAAGACCGCGGCGGCGTCGGTGGAACCGATGATGGCGCCGATCAGCAACCCCTGCAGCAGATCGAGATTGAACAGCCAGGCGGCGGCCATGCCGGTCAGACCGGCGGTGATCACTACACCGACGGTGGCGAGAGAGAGTGCCGGCCACAGGGCGACGCGGAAAGAGCTGACCCGGGTACGCATGCCGCCGTCGAGCAGGATCACTGCCAACGCGAGGTTGCTGACCAGATAAGCGACCGGGTAATTGCTGAAGACGATGCCGCCGGGGCCATCGACGCCGGCCAGCATGCCGATCGCCAGGAAGATCACTAGGATCGGAATGCCGAGCCGGGAAGAAAATGAGCTGAGCAGAATGCTTGCCCCCACCAGCACGGCACCGATGACGAACAAACTGTTAATGGTGCTGGCATCCAAAATATTGCTCTCCTGAGGCTGGGAATAGGGGGCACTGCGCGTGTGCCGATGATAACGTGTTTAGTGGGTAAAACGCCAAGGCTGATTGTGAAAACAACCGATCAATTATTGCCTGTTGGCACGTTTGAACTACGAAAGTGAGGAGAAGAGGGGAAATTCTGCCTTTTATCTAACATTATCAGGCTGCTGTATTTCTGTTTCGGCAATAATGCCCCATTCGGCGGAGGAAAAACCATTAAGCCCGCGCAGGCAGGCTTAATGGTTTGCAGGCGCGGTAGGATTAATGATCGAGCGATTCCAGCGCCCGTTTGATCAGTTCGGTGGCCAGCTTGCTTTCCGCTTCAGAAATACCGTCGAGATTGAAGTTGGAAAGCTCAGCGACCAAAACGCTGCGTTCTTTGCCGCTGATCGAAGCGTCCAGCGCGGACAGCAACCTGCCGAGGATCTTCAGCAGGGTGGCGTTTTCCGCTATGGCTTCTTGAGCCGGGGGGGTCTTATCGGTCATTCAAAATCCTCTCTGTCGTGACGGAAGGGAGATGCAGCTAACGCCATCGAATAAATTAAACGATCGCGCAGCCCTTCGGGGGTGTTGAGCCCAATCACTACCGTAAGGCAGGGATCCGGATTTCTACTTATGCATTGCAGTTATAACGGCTAGGTTATCTATGCAGCCGTATCACTTTGCCCTAACGGGCGACGCCAGGCTGAGCAATGTGTGCTCTGCATGGCAAGAGAGAGATGACGCAACCGATAGGTTGCGTCATCAAGTATAGCGACGGGGAGAAAACGTGAAGGCGGTTGAACCGCCTTCAGGAGATTTTTTCTTTTCGCAGACGGCTATTGAAACGAGGACGCTCCAACAGAAAAGTAAGATGCAGGCGTTGTATCAGCGCATAGGCGATAACAGGGGCGATTAGCCCGAACAGCGTGCCGGCGATCGCTTGTGTTGGCCAATGGCTGATATGCATAAACTTGGTCAGTACGATGCGTAAGCCGCTGGCCGCGAGGATATGCATCAAATAGATGACCATGCTCAATTCGCCGAGTCGGCGCAGCCAGGAAAGATTCGTTTTGGCCAACAGAACCGACAGGTTGACGATGAAGAAGATGGCTTCAATCGCCAGTAACAGGGAGAAACTTCCGGTATCGGTATACAGCAAGCCTGAATAGCCGTGGAATCCCCACTGCAACGCGATAAACGCGATCAGGGAGGCCAGCAGCGAACCGAAACCCAGATGGGCGATGAGCGAAGCGTAGCGAATGGCAAAAACGCCCAGCAGGAAGAAGATCAAGAATCGGGTAATGTAATCAAAATGGAAGGCTTTGGTGAGGCTGTCTTGGTAGACATACAGCCCCGCGCTGATAACGATCAATACCGGCAGGAGATAGCGGTATGTTTCTTTGCTATACAGCAAGGTGGCCAAAATAAAGACCATGAACAAGGCATACAGGAACCAAAACTGCGCGCGCGGATGCGTAAACAGCGACAGGATATCGCCCAGGCTGGCAGGGTTATTGGTATAGCGCGACAACAGCACTTCCACCATGCCTTGCAGCAGCGACCAGATGACATAGGGATAAACGATGGTGTCTATCTTGCTGATCACAAAGCGTGTTTTTCCCTTTTTATCCAAGGACTGCGTAAAAAACAGGCCGGAAAGGAAGAAAAACAGTGGCATATGAAAACTGTAGAGGATGCTGTCTGTCAGTAGATAGGATGAACCAGAAAGCTGAATGCCCGCGCTGTATAGACCCCGATTGACGTGGCCAAAAACCACGAGAATGATGCCGATTCCCTTGGCATAATCGACCCATGCTTCTCTCATATGTGTACCTAGCCCAGAAAGTAACGCAACTGATTTATAAGTATGAATAATGAGCGTAACAGGCAGTTGCCGTTTTGCAATGTATCCCGGGGATTAGGATTAATATTAGGAAAATGCTCAGGGCAGCTATCGCTGCGCCGAGGTAGTGAGGCGCTTTATCATTGGTGAGGTTAATTTCTGGATGATAAATCATCACCCAGAAATGGGGTGGGAAGCCTATTGCGGCTTGCCGGAGAACAGGAAGCGCAGCACCGGAATGCGCTTGTGCAGTTCATATAGCGCGAAGGCCAGAGAGAACACAAACAGCAGGCCCAGCAAGAATCCCAACAGGTTGTTGCCGATATACGGCGTCACGAAAGCGCCATATATCAGGGTCAACGGATGGTGCACCAGATATATAAACAGCGAGGCGTTGACCAGATAGGTGATGCGCGGCGAGTGATAATTCAGCAGGTTATGCCCGAAAGAGAACACTACGTTGGTCATCAGGATCCCCATTAGGGTTTTGATCACCACTTCCAGCTCGAACATATAGCTGCTGTGCGCCAACATCTTTTGGTTCAGCATATATGCGATAAACAGCAGCAGCGAGCCGAGCAGCGCCAGCGGCGAGCGGCGCAGAAAAATCTCCTTAAGCCACACGTACTTAAACGCATAGGCGCCGAGGAGGAAGAACGGCAGGTAGAACATCGTCTCCATCACCACGAAATTGAACAGGCCGTTGGATAATAGCTGCGGGGCGAAAATTAAAATAATACGGTGCGCGGCCGAATAGCATACCGCATAAATAAAGAAATACAGTGAGATGTTTCCTAATCCGCGCATTCTGTTTATTAACGTTGGAATATGTTCACGGGGTTGACGCTTGATTTTACGGAACAGATAAAAACAGGCGCAGGTTAACAATGACAGCGTCAATAAGAACCACAGATGAGAAACCAATTCCCAAACTGTTACATTTATTTTCTGATAGAGAGAAAATTCATCCCAGCCGTTTAATTTATCGGTGAAATATTTCAGCATGAAAAACTGCGGCACCGTGATCAGCGGGATGGAGCTCAACAGCGGGATCGCCACTCGCTCCAGCCTGACCTTCAGCCACTGGTGGCGCTCGTAGCGCTCGTAAAGCATGTAGGAGAAGTAGCCGGATATCACGAAGAACACCTGCATGCGGAAGGCGTGGATAAAGTCGTTCAGCACCGTGAGCGAGAAGGAGGGCGACGCGCTGTTCACCGCCCAGGCGTGGCTGGAATAAATCAGGGAGAGGTGAAACGGAATGCCGAGCAACATCAAATAGGCTCTGATGGAGTCGAGGAAAAACTCGCGCTGTTTGCTGCCTTTAGTCATAGATTACCGCTGGTGATTTAATCGAGAGTTCATTAACACGCTTAATAAGTCGTCAAACGTTAAATTGTTATCCGGAACCCTACTATAGCCCCCCGCATTTTTCCATAGCGTCTTGTTGCGCGGCTTGCTACGCTGGTGTTCCATCAGCTGCTTAAACAATGAGCCGTAAACATGAACCATCCATTTATCATGTTGTCGGAAAGCTGAGTAATCCATTAATATGGATTTAAATGATTTGAGCACACGAATAGGGGGGGATGTGCTAGTTAATATATTATCCGGACAACCACGCGCCGCGAGCGTTCGTTGGTTAGGTGCGACCGTATTGTTCACGCTGTTCAGTTCGCCGGCTTGGGCCTTTTCTATTGATGATGTCGCCAAGCAGGCGCAGGATCTGGCGGCGAAAGGTTTCGAAGCCCCGAAGAGCAACCTTCCTTCTCAGTTCCGCGAGATGAAGTTCGCAGACTATCAGCAGATTCAGTTCAATCACGATAAAGCCTATTGGAGCAAGCTGAAAACCCCTTTCAAGCTTGAGTTTTATCATCAGGGGATGTACTTCGACACGCCGGTGAAAATCAACGAAGTCACCTCCACCAGCGTAAAACAGATCAAGTACAGCCCGGATTACTTCAACTTCGGTTCGGTCAAACACGACCCTGAATCGGTGAAAAATCTCGGTTTTGCCGGCTTCAAGGTGCTCTACCCGATCAACAGCGCCGACAAAAACGATGAGATCATGAGCCTGCTGGGCGCGAGCTATTTCCGCGTGGTGGGTAAAGGGCAGGTTTACGGGCTTTCCGCTCGCGGCCTGGCTATCGATACC
Organism: Serratia sp. 506_PEND; assembly: GCF_001076875.1. Taxonomy (NCBI): domain Bacteria; kingdom Pseudomonadati; phylum Pseudomonadota; class Gammaproteobacteria; order Enterobacterales; family Yersiniaceae; genus Serratia; species Serratia sp. 506_PEND. The sequence goes on along the minus strand of NZ_JVEL01000309.1, from coordinate 4,228 downwards.
GCTTTGCCGTCCGGCGAAGAGTTCCCGCGTTTCCGCGAATTCTGGGTTGAGCGTCCGAAGCAGGGCGACAAGCACCTGGTGATCTACGCGCTGCTGGATTCCCCGCGCGCCACTGGCGCTTACCGTTTTACGGTGATCCCGGGCCGCGACACCACCGTGGACGTCGAGTCCAAAGTGTTCCTGCGCGACAAGGTGGGCAAACTGGGCCTGGCGCCGTTGACCAGTATGTACCTGTTCGGGCCGAACCAGCCGTCGCCGACGCTGAACTACCGCCCGGCGTTGCACGATTCCAACGGTCTGTCTATCCATGCCGGCAACGGCGAGTGGATCTGGCGTCCGCTGAACAATCCTAAACACCTGTCCGTCAGCACCTATACCGTCGAGAATCCGAAAGGCTTCGGTCTGCTGCAGCGCGGTCGCAACTTCAAAGAATATGAAGATCTGGACGATCGTTACGATCTGCGTCCGAGCGCCTGGATCGAACCGAAGGGCGACTGGGGCAAAGGCAAGGTCGAGCTGGTGGAGATCCCGACGGCGGATGAAACCAACGACAACATCGTCGCGTTCTGGACGCCGGATACCTTGCCGGAGGCCAAAAAGCCGCTGACGCTGAGCTACCGTTTGAACTTCACCCGCGATGAAGACAAACTGCATTCGCAAGATATCGCCTATGTGGCTCGTACCATGCGTTCGACCGGCGACGTGAAGCAGTCCAACCTGATTCGCGAGCCAGACGGCAGCGTGGCCTTCCTGGTCGACTTCGTTGGCCCGGTGCTGAAAGGGCTGGATGCCAATACGCCGGTCGCCTCTCAGATCAGCATCGGCGACAACGGTGAGATGGTAGAAAACAACGTCCGCTATAACCCAGTGACCAAAGGCTGGCGCCTGACGGTGCGTCTGAAAGTGAAAGACGACAAGAAGCCGGTAGAAATGCGTGCGGCACTGGTCAATGGCGATAAGACTCTGTCGGAAACCTGGAGCTATCAGCTACCTGCCAATGAATAAGCCTACTCAACCCGCCCAGGATTATCTTGCGGCGCTGCCTCTGACCGCCGAGCGGTCGGAGGCGCTCAACCCTCAAACGGCGGATGACGCTCAGGCACTGGAGGCGCTCCATCGGCAGATGGGCGCCGCTGACGCCAACGTCAATAGCCTGTCGGCGGATGACGTGGCGCTGGCCTCGGTCAAACCGCGTATCGAAAACGCCTGGCCGGATGCGGTCAGCGATGACGACTTCGACACCGACGCCGAAGGGCGCGCCATTCTGAAGGCGACGCCGCCGATCAAACGGACCACCATGTTCCCGGAGGCCTGGCGCACCAACCCGGTGGCGCGCTTCTGGGATTCTCTGCTGGGGCGTTCGCCGCACAATCGGCACGCCACCAAAGAGGAGGCCGAGGCTGAAAACCGCTGGCGTACCGTCGGCTCCATGCGCCGCTATGTGCTGCTGGTGCTGATGCTGGTGCAAACCGGCATCGCTACCTGGTATATGAAAACCATCTTGCCTTATCAGGGCTGGGCGCTGATCGATCCTATCGCCATGCTGGATCAGGATCTGATGCAGTCGGTGCTGCAGCTGCTGCCGTATGTGCTGCAAACCGGCATTCTGATCCTGTTCGCCGTGCTGTTCTGCTGGGTCTCGGCCGGTTTTTGGACCGCGCTGATGGGCTTCCTGCAGCTGCTGATCGGCAAGGACAAATACAGTATTTCCTCCACCATCAAGGGCGATGAGCCGATCAACCCGGCGCACCGCACTGCGCTGATCATGCCGATCTGCAACGAAGACGTCGAACGCGTGTTCGCCGGCCTGCGTGCGACCTATGAGTCCGTCGCCGCGACCGGTCAGCTGGAACACTTCGATATCTACGTGCTGAGCGACAGCTACGATCCGGACATCTGCGTGGCGGAGCAAAAGGCGTGGATGGAGCTGTGC
>NZ_JVEL01000309.1:0-2281 GCF_001076875.1 Serratia sp. 506_PEND | reverse complement strand
GGCCACGGCCGCATCTTCTATCGCCGCCGCCGCCGTCGCGTAAAACGCAAGAGCGGCAACATCGACGACTTCTGCCGTCGCTGGGGCGGTGAGTACAGCTACATGGTGATCCTGGATGCCGACAGCGTGATGAGCGGCGAATGCCTCACCGGGCTGGTGCGTCTGATGGAAGCCAACCCGAACGCCGGCATCATCCAGTCGGCGCCGAAGGCGTCCGGTATGGATACCCTGTATGCGCGCGTGCAGCAGTTCGCCACCCGCGTTTACGGGCCGTTGTTCACCGCCGGCCTGCATTTCTGGCAGCTGGGCGAGTCGCACTACTGGGGGCACAACGCTATCATCCGCGTGAAGCCGTTTATCGAGCACTGTGCGCTGGCGCCGCTGCCGGGCGAGGGCTCTTTCGCCGGGTCCATCTTGTCGCACGACTTCGTTGAAGCGGCGCTGATGCGCCGCGCCGGCTGGGGCGTGTGGATCGCTTACGATCTGCCGGGCAGTTATGAAGAGCTGCCGCCAAACCTGCTGGACGAGCTGAAGCGCGACCGTCGCTGGTGTCACGGCAACCTGATGAACTTCCGCCTGTTCCTGGTGAAAGGCATGCACCCGGTGCACCGCGCGGTGTTCCTGACCGGCGTCATGTCCTACCTGTCGGCGCCGCTGTGGTTCATGTTCCTGGCGCTCTCCACCGCCTTGCAGGTGGTGCATACCCTGATGGAACCGCAATACTTCCTGCAGCCACGGCAGCTGTTCCCGGTCTGGCCGCAGTGGCGGCCCGAGCTGGCGATAGCGCTGTTCTCCACCACGCTGGTGCTGCTGTTCCTGCCGAAGTTGCTCAGTATTGTGCTGATCTGGGCCAAGGGCGCGAAAGAGTACGGCGGGGCGTTCCGTCTGTTCATTTCGATGCTGATGGAAATGCTGTTCTCGGTGCTGCTGGCGCCGGTGCGCATGCTGTTCCATACCGTATTCGTGGTGAGCGCCTTCCTCGGTTGGGAAGTGGTGTGGAATTCGCCGCAGCGTGACGATGACGATACGCCGTGGGGGGAAGCGTTCCGCCGCCATGGCTCGCAGATGTTGCTGGGCCTGGTGTGGGCCGGCGGCATGGCGTGGCTGGATCTGCGCTTCCTGTGGTGGTTGGCGCCGATCGTGTTTTCGCTGATCCTGTCGCCGTTCGTGTCGGTGCTGTCGAGCCGCGCAACGCTGGGCATGAAAAGCAAACGCGCCAAGCTGTTCCTGATCCCGGAAGAGTACAATCCGCCGCGTGAGCTGTTGGCGACGGAAGAATATCTGCATCTCAATCGTAACCGCGCGCTGACCAACGGCTTTATGCATGCGGTGGTCAACCCATCCTTCAACGCACTGGCGACGGCGTTGGCGACGGCGCGTCACCATCTGCGCGCGACGCTCGATCGCAACCGTGAGGAGCGGGTGAACGAAGCGCTGCAGTTGGGACCGGAGAAGCTGGTGAAGGGCAAACGTCTGGAGCTGCTGAGCGATCCGGTCACGCTGGCTCGTTTGCATCAGCGCGTCTGGCTGTTGCCGGAAGGCGCCGCCTGGCGTGAGCACTATCAGCAGTTGCCGCACAACCCGCTGGCGCACCCTACGGGCCGGCGTTAATCGCTTAACGGCAACGCTCAGACGGGGAATGCGCATGGCGCATTCCCCGTTTTTTTTTACCTTTTGCTTACGTGCGCCGACGCCGGTGGAGAACGGGAACTGTGATAGACTGCGGCCGATGCGTTGTTCACTCGCGAAACAACCCCTTGCTCAGAGTCAATGTCGTGAAGCTCTCTTCCTACCTTCGGCTGGCCTGCGTGGCGGCCGGTGTGATGGCACTCACCGGCTGCGGCAGCATTATCAGCCGCACCGTGCCCGGCGCCGGGCATGGTCACCAGTATTATCCCGGCGTGCAGTGGGATCTGCGCGATACGCCCTGGCGCTATGTCACGGTGATAGACGTGCCGCTGTCGATGGTGGTGGACACCTTTATGCTGCCGTTTGATGCGCAGCATGGCCCCTACGAGTAATTTCGTTCAGCGGGTGGCGAACACCACCAGCTGATAGCCTTTCTGCCCGCAATGGAAAGGCGCCAGCGCCGTCATCCCCAGCCCTTGCACGTGAGCGGCCAACGAATGCGGATTGTCGTCGTCGATAAACAACGCGCCCAGGTCGTAATCATCGCGGGTGTGCGCTTTGACCGCGGCGTAGAGGCGCTTCAGCACGCCTTTGCCGCGCCAGGCGGCGGCGAGGCAGACGGGGCCGTAGAGAAATACCCGCTGCTCACGCA
>NZ_JVEL01000308.1:0-1021 GCF_001076875.1 Serratia sp. 506_PEND | reverse complement strand
AACGCTGGTGGATAAGATCAACAGCTGGTCAGAATCTGATAGTGAGCCTGCAAATACTGAAGCAACTGGTGAAATATGTCACTGGCTGAAGCAACAGGGTATCGATGATGAGCGTAGCATTGTGGGGTTATTCCGGCTGTTTCACGAGCGGGGATATATGACGCTGGCTACGCTCCCGCCCGAATACCGTACAGCGCTGAATGACCCTAATGAACCCGGAGTCTTTAAAGCAGAATCGTTGCTGCTCCGTGAAATGGGTTATTTGCCACAGGTATAATAAGGAAAACGATGATTAGTTTAAAAGCCGGTTCCCCGGTATGTAACTGTAAAAATCCGGATACGTGTATCCATATGTTTTCCCTGAAGGTTGGGGAGAGGACATTCACCTATAAGCAGGCTGATTTTATCTCGTCAGTAGATGTGATAGATGAAGATGACAAGGGTGTTCCGGTATCGATGACGCTGGTGGATAAAGGCTGTGTGTCGAATAATTCGTCCTGTCCGCAAGGCGTCATTTATAACCCTTCAGATAGTAAAACGCTTCAGACCTTTAATAAAGGGCTGACAGATTATATTCTGCATTATGTACCAAAAGTCAATTATTTTAAGGTTACTGATTCGGTTGATTTTCTGGAGGATTATATTCTGGAATCCGATGTTCTGGATGTCCTGCCGAAAAATGACTACCTTCTGCGACTGGGTGAATGTAAAGGTAATCCCTTCATCAACCAGTCACTGAGCTTTATGAATGGTGCATCTCCACTCTTATCGATGGCTCCCCTTGATGTTTTGACAACGTGGATCCATGTCTTTGCCGGTTTTAAATGGGAAGTGGATCTGGCAATCGGACTGGAACATGAAGTCAAGGAGTACACAGAGAAAGAACGGAAGCAACAGCAGAATGCAGAAAATAAATCTCAGGGTAAAAGTCAGCGCGGGAACCGTGGCTGGACGAAAAAACCTCAATATGAAATCAGTAATGCCCTAGAGATGGAAGGAAAACTGAACTGCTCTCTTGGTG
>NZ_JVEL01000307.1:0-847 GCF_001076875.1 Serratia sp. 506_PEND | reverse complement strand
TATGATTTATTCTGCATTTTTTGAGCGGGGTTTATCACAGTTTAAAAACAGTTTGATTGATCTTAGTAGCCTGCCGTTAGCAACATTGTCATAACATTCACGTACCCACTAAGACCAAATCAAACGGCCCGTTTCTTATCAGACGCTAGGCTTTCTGTGTCTGCGCGTTCTTCGTTATCAGCACCACACTCTTTAGCCTTCTCGTAGTTATGATTAGCAACTGCCTCTGTTTGTGGTTGCTTGCCGAGAATTTTTTCTTTCACCACCTTATCAAGCTTCAGCAGCGCTATGTTGTCCTCGTCAAGTAGATAGAGGATGGTTTCAACGCCTTTACGTGCCAGCATAGCTGTTAGCTGGCGTCTCTCGTCACGAGTTAGAAAGGATAGTATTTCGGTCAGACCATCACCATCAGATTCGTGTTTTTCGTGTTTTACTGGTGTCTCACCTTGCCCTGATCTTAACCACTCAAGGCTAACACCTTCACTTTCAGCAATGCGTGAGAGCAGGTTGTCACGTGGCATGGGGGAGTCTTTCTCTGTTTTGAAATAGCTGTTCAGAGTGTTGATGTTTACCCCCCACGCTCGAGCTGCTGCGCTCCTTGAAGGGTGCCTTCTTACAAGCAAGGAAATTCTATCTATAACAGGTTCTTTACCCTGTTCTTGAAAAGTACTTTGTCGTTCTTTTCTCATATATGGTTCTTTTCCTTGTAACTCTATGAAAATGAATAAATTTAAAACAAAAACACCAAAATACGAAAAACACCTTGTTTTCGTGTTTTTCGTGATCTAGTATTTATCCGTAGAGATAACCGCTCGGTTATCCGCACAGATAACTTTTTAGGATAGAT
>NZ_JVEL01000306.1:0-871 GCF_001076875.1 Serratia sp. 506_PEND | reverse complement strand
TATGATTTATTCTGCATTTTTTGAGCGGGGTTTATCACAGTTTAAAAACAGTTTGATTGATCTTAGTAGCCTGCCGTTAGCAACATTGTCATAACATTCACGTACCCACTAAGACCAAATCAAACGGCCCGTTTCTTATCAGACGCTAGGCTTTCTGTGTCTGCGCGTTCTTCGTTATCAGCACCACACTCTTTAGCCTTCTCGTAGTTATGATTAGCAACTGCCTCTGTTTGTGGTTGCTTGCCGAGAATTTTTTCTTTCACCACCTTATCAAGCTTCAGCAGCGCTATGTTGTCCTCGTCAAGTAGATAGAGGATGGTTTCAAGTCCTTTTAGCGTAAGCTGTTTAGTTAGAGCCTCAAGGTCATCTTCATCTAGTAAATCCAACATATCGGTAAGACGTCTGCGCCACACACCACGAGCGCACTTAGGAAGCGTTCCCTCGGATTTGACAACCTCAAAAGAATCCTCGTCGCCTAGTAGCCATTCAATTGATACTCCTTCTGTACTGGATATTTTAGATAGCACATCAAATCTAGGCGTAGCATCTGGGCGTGAGAAGTAGTTTTTCAAAGTGCTCAGGTTGATACCCCAATCCTCAGCACATTGCCTAACAGTCCGTCCGTTCTGGAGTTTCTTCAATTTGTCACTAAACGGTTCTTTTCTTTTAACCTCAAAAGAACCTTCTGGTTGTTTTGTCGAGTGTACGTTCTTTTCCATATAACCTCATGATTTTATTGGTAATTAAAAGTGAATTTAATTTTATTTCAAATTTCATCAAAAGAACCTTGATTTGGTTTCTTTTGATGCCTATGATTTACCCGTAGAGATAACCGCGCGGTTATCCGCACAGATAACTTTTTAGGATAGAT
>NZ_JVEL01000305.1:0-549 GCF_001076875.1 Serratia sp. 506_PEND | reverse complement strand
CCTGCTGTGGCTGGCGGTCGCCCTGGCGACCGGCGGTGGCGAATAACAACAACACCAACAACAACAACAACAACGAAGGAGGCGGTATGCGGCAGGCGAAAGGCCCGTCACGGCGGGTGATGTGGTGGGGACTGCTGTTCTGCGCCCTGTCCTGGGGCAGCGCCCTGGTGCTGATGCTGGCGCTGGTCCGGCCGGACTGACGCCGCCGTCAATGACCACCCGGACCGGCGCGCCGCGCCCGGCCGGCCCTTCATCCCTGACACAAGGAGAACACCACCATGCGCAAGTTACCCGCCGSGTTGCCGGCAGACCGCCTGAGGGACGCTGATGCCYTCGGGGACGACGAGGGGGCCCACGGCGGCGACCTCTCCCGGGCGCTCAGCAGCCTGCAAATGGAGGCCGGGCCCCGGGAGCACTACCGGCGCCTGACGGACCAGGCGGCCGCGCTCGAGCGCGCGCAGCTGTATGCCCCGGCCGAAGAGCTCTGGCAGCAGGCGACCCTGCTGGCGACGACGCACCTCGACGCCGACTGGTGCGAGGCAAGGCGCG
>NZ_JVEL01000304.1:0-6166 GCF_001076875.1 Serratia sp. 506_PEND | reverse complement strand
CTGGATACCCTGTTCGATACCCTTCTCGATACCTTTTTGTTCTAGCTGTTGTGCGATGGTCATCAGTTCCTCCTCGTGTTGCGGAACCCGCAGGGCCAGTTCGCGAACAAATGCCTGCGCATTCGCCGATTCACCGGCCTGGATAATATAGTGTATCAGCGAAATCACCTGCGGCGAAGAGAGATAGCCGGTCAGCAGAATGGCGGACAGCCTGTCGGTCAGTTCGGCCAGGTCGCGCCGGCGAATATGTTTCTGCAGCAGGGTCAGTGCGGCCATGCTGCGGTGACCCATAATCTCTTCGTCGGGAATGACCGTCACATCAACCAGCGGAAAATCGCCGGTGTACAGTTTTTCCGCCAGTGTGGGGTCATCAAACTCCTGCAGCCAGTTGGTGGAGTAAGGGTACGGGCTGCGTTTGCCGGTATAGAACAGGACAGGGATGACCAGCGGCAGGGTTTTGTGCCCGGCGTCGAGGTGCCGCTGCATGGCGGCGACGGCGTAGCGCATCAAGCGAAAAGCCATGTGCTTATCGGGCGAGGATTGTGCTTCCACAAGGACGTGGATATAGCCGTCGCCGGCCCGGGTCTTCAGGCTGTAGAGAATATCACTGAAGTACGGGCGCAGGCTTTCTTCGACAAAGCTGCCGGATTCCAGCTTCAGCGTGCTGAGGTCACAGATGGCCAGCAGGTCTGCCGGCAGGTGCAGCTGCATAAAATCCCGCGCGGTATCGGGATGGGACAAAAACTGCCTGAAGGCCAGGTCATGGGGGGTCGGATGCTTTTTCATGGGGCTATCGTAGCACGTTCGCTCGCCGGTTCACCATGGCGCCGGGGGGTGAACCGGCAGGCTTTCAATAGCCGCTCGAGGCCGGCCCTGCCGGGGCCGCGCGGGGGTATATGCCTTCGCCTTAACAGAACCGCCGTTGTCAGCCCTCAGGCGCGCGGGTGTGCTCAGGGGGCCCCTCGCGCGTTGATAATAAACGCCCCTGGTCAGCGAGCAGCCGTTTCCTGGCGACCAGCGTCAACAATATGCCGGTGGCCAGCGGGATAATCAGCAGCATGGAGACGGTTGAGACCGCATACCCATAAATAGCGTCTTCCAGACTGACCGCAATCAGCGGAAAAACCAGAAACACCAGCGACGCCTGGAAGGCCGTGGCCTTTTGCTGCAGCGCAAAGTAGCACAAAATCCCAAACACCCCGGCAAAAGCGCCGAGATACAGGGTGGCGAGGAGTGAGTGCGCGGAGAAGGCGGAGAGCTGGGGCCTTTCCACGACCCATCCTGCTGCAGACAGCATCACGCCGGCCAAAAGGCACGGGAGCGCGTTAAACGTTATCACTGAGACGGTGCAGCTTCTCTTCTTGCATTGCGTATAGACGAGGGCATGGATGAGCACGGCAGTAACCAGGGCCGCGATCCCCTGCCAGTGGCTGTCCGGACTGGCCCGGGTCTCTTCGAGGAGAATGCCCGCCAGGGCCGCGAGGGCGAGCGTTAACCCCGCTATCTGCAGGGCGTTTGTTTTTTCATTCAAAAACAAAACCGAGGCAATCAAAATGGCCACCGGCATCGTCGAAAACAGCAGGGAGGCCAGTCCGGAACTGACGTAGGTTTCGCCGTAAATCATTAACGAAAAAGGAAGGGCAAAATAAAAAACGGCAATGACAAGCTGGAAGGCGCGTTGGCCGGGGGGGAATAAAAGCGGTGTTTTTCTTGCCCGGGCCAGGCTGATTAAGAACGGTGCCGCAAACATAAACCGCATGCCGGTTGCAAACACCGGGGGGATGGTTTCAGCGGCCACCCGCATCGCCAGCCAGGTTGTCCCCCAGGTCAGCGAAACCAGCAGGAACAATATCCCTGTCGTCACTTTGCGCATCATAGACTCTCCATAGATGAAATAAACGCCCCTGTTCAGGTGGAAAAAACAGGGATTTCTTGCGGCTTTCTCCGGCCGTTGGCGCCGGCTTTTCTCTTCCGGCCGGCGCCGGCCCGACCCGAAAAAAACACCCGGCGTCCGGGGCGGTCCCCGTTGCCGGTCTCGTTGTCTCCGCGCGCCTTACCGGTCAACCCGCTCCTGCGTCCAGCCATGGCGGTACAGGCAGTCGCTGACCAGCACCTCACGCGCGGCGGCGTTGGCGTCGGTAATGTCGTCGTCGCGGTCGGTGTCACGCGCCGCGGCCTGCCCGTCTTTCTCCGCCGCCCGACGGGTCGTGGTCGTGTGGCTGTGCTCGACCACATTGTCCGGGGGCAGCGTGGTCAGCGCCTGCGCCTCGCAGGCCGTTTCCTGGCGCTGCAGGTCCGCCGGCGTCGCGCCCGGCCTGACCCAGCGGGTGTTCACACACCCGGCCAGCAGCAGCGCGACCAGGCACAGCAGCCCCGGCCGCCAGGGAGTGCGTTTCAGCATTGTCATGGTGTCCTCATCCTGTGTGTTGGGGGTAACGGGCGCCGGCGCAGCCCCTCACGGGGCCTTGCGGGGCGCGAAGGGCACCCGAAAAGAGGGCCGCAGCCCCATGCGGTCCTGCAGGGCGGCGGCCGCCCGCTTGACCTCCTCAAAGTTATCCCGTCCGGGCCGGGCCCGCCGCGCCCGGGCCAGACAGGCATTGCGGCGGCGCACCACCCACTCCTGCTCGTCCGGCGTGCAGTGCGCCAGGACCTCCAGCCAGCGTCGGGCGGCCCGCCGGTCCAGCCCGGCCTGCTCCAGCGCCTCGGCAGTGACGTCTTTGACCATCGTGTTATCTCCTTGTGTTGCGGCTGTCCGGTAGCATACCGGGCCGGTCGTCGACCCGGTTAAACCGCCATTAAACCGCCGGGTAAAAAGGGTCCCGGATGCTTACAGCGCCCGGCGGCATAGCGCGCCGAAGGCCATCCCGTCGGCAAAAGCGCTACCGTCATGGCCGTTGTCCAGGTTGACCAGATAGTGCACCCTGAGGCTCGCCCGGGCATCAGACGTCCAGTTGTTCTGGTCGAGCACCCCGGCGCCGGCATAGGCCCCCATGTCGCCCCACTCGCTCCACAGGGTGCCGACGCCGCGTACCGCTTTCCCCTTGCTCAATTGTGCCCGGGTCGCCAGCGCCGCCCCCGTCTGGCTGCAGTGCGCGTCCGCCTGCAGCCAGGGCAGTTTAGCGGGCGTCGGCGTATACCAGTCGGTCAGGGTGAACGCATAGTGCAGCGGGTCGCCGCCCTGCTTCGGGGTGGCCGTGAGGGTGACCGTCCCGCCCTGCCCCTGACCGGTAAAGCGCACCACGCCGTCGCTGACCGCCACCCAGTGCGCATCCGACGCCCAGACGTAGTCCGCCGCGCTGCCGGTGTCCGGCGCCAGGGTGAAGGTGGCCCCCTGAAAGCCCGTCGTCGGAAATCCGTCCGTGACCGCAAAGGTCGCGCCGTTAACGCTCACCGTGTCAAGGCGGGCCGCCGGCAGCAGCGTCAGGATGATGTCCGGCAGCCCCATCGGCGCGCCGCTGTACAGGGGCGTCAGCGTGTAGTCGCCGGCCTGGGCGCCGGCGAGCGGGGCCGTGTAGGTCCCGGGCGCACTGCCGGACTCGGTGACGGTGCCGGTCGTGACCGCCCCGGCCGGGACCGGCCGGCCGTCGCTGTCGGTAATGCGCAGCGTCAGGTCGTCCGCCAGACCGGCCAGCGGGGCCCCGCCGGCGTCCCCCGCCGTGAAGGTCAGGGTGGCCTTTTCCCCCACCGTCAGCCGGTCCGGTGTCACCGTGAAGGTGGAGTGGGCAGGGTCCGGCGTTCCCTGCCCGACGGTGACGGTGGCCGCCGGCAGGCGGGTGCCGTCAACCACCGGGGTGAGCGTCAGGGTTTCCGCTTCGCGGCCCGCCGTGACAATGGCGCTGTACACCCCCGGCGCCTGCCTGACCGGCGCACTGACCGTGGCGCCGCGGCGTGGCCCGGTCTCGACGGTGATGGCCGTGGCCGGCAGGTCGGCCGGCTGTCCCCGGGCGTCGGTCAGCGTCAGGGTCAGGGTCTGGGTGTGCCGACCGTCCGCCGGCAGAACGGTGTGGGCCGGCAGGAAGGTGCCGCGCCAGGTCGGGGCGGCCGGTGGCCTGACGGTCACCCGGGTCTGCGCGGGGGCCGACCGGTTGCCTTCGCGGTCTACCGCCACGCCGCTGACCGTGTAAACGTTGTCCGCCCCGGCGCCGGGGAGGTAGTCCGGCAACCGCACGCCGGCGTCCCCGCCGGTCTGCACGAGGCGCCCGCCGGCCGCCAGCAGGGCCGGCGCCGACCAGTCGATGCGCGCCAGGCCGTGCGTGCTGGTCACGCGGGCCTCCAGGGAGTGCAGCTCCCCCGGTTCACCGCTCATCTGCGCGACGGTCTGCAGGCGGATGAGCGTCTTTTTGCGGTAGGTCAGCACGATGTCGTTGTCGCGCGCCACCAGGTCGTGGCGGCTGCCCGCCAGGGTGCGCAATGCCGGCACCGCGGCGGGGTCGGTCTGCTGCGACCAGGGCATGCCCAGCCGGTACTGCACCGCAATCCCCAGTCGGGTCTCGTTCTCCCCTGCCGCCCCCTGGCTGTGGGCGGCGCTGAGGGTCAGCAGCGGTACCGGGGTGTAGTCGAGCCCGGCGGTCAGCGCATACGGGTCACGCTGCCGGCGGTCGCGGCCGAACAGGGCGACCGCGTCGCCGTAATACTGCGCGAAGGTCAGGCGGCCGCCCAGCTGCGGCAGCGCCGGCAGCCAGGCCTCGGCGCGCAGGTCCCAGCCGTTGGCGGGGCGCGCCTCGTAGTCCGGCAGGTCCTGCGCCGTCTTCCAGTCGCTCAGGCGCAGGTAGGTATTGGCCCCCAGCTTCATGAAATCGCGCCAGTACTCGATGCCCAGCCCGGCTCGCGTGTGCGCGCCGGTCAGGTCGTGGTCAAGAAAGGCATTCCCGCCCAGCATGGCGTCGTCGTAAAACGTGCGCAGTCCGACCCCGAGGTTGGCCTGCGTCCGGTCTTCCGTGCGGTGCAGGCTGCTCTGGGTGAAGGCCAGCCAGTCGTCGCGGTCGTAGAGCGGCAGCAGAACGTCGAGCTGCGCATTGCGCAGCGTGAAGCGCGCATCCGTATCCAGCTGCACGCGGGCGGTGCCGAACTGCCCCAGCCATTGCGACAGCCGGTCGCCGGCCGCCCCGGCCACCGCCGAGCCGGCCCAGGCGGCGGTGGATTGCCCGACCTCCCCGGCGGCGAATGCCCGCCCGGCGCGGGCGGCATAGGTTGCCGCGGTGCGGGTGTCGGCATCAGTCTGCGGGGCGGCGTCATGGCCGGGTTCATTCCCCGCCGCCGGCAGCGCGCTCCCCACTATCAGCGCGGCCAGCAGCCCCCTTGTCGCCGGCGACAGCCGGCCTGCAGTGACGTTTTTTTCCATGCTGTTCACCTTTATTTTTTGTTTTTATTTGTTTTTCTTTGTTTTCTTTATTTTCCTGCCGGCGTGGCCGGCCTCAGGCCGTCACGACATTGTCCGGCCATACCGGATAATCCAGCACCACCACCTGCGCCAGCGCCGGACGCATCACCCCCTGCAGCGCCGCGTGCGCCGGGTGCGGCAGGTACACCGCCCGCGCCTGCGCATCCCGGAAGGTCATCATCACGGCATGCGTCAGGCCACCGTGCCACACCTCCGGACTGTCGTTCTCGCCCCACTCCACCGCCATGACCCCGGGCACCTGCCCCGGCAGCGCCAGGAACCCCGCCCGTATCTGCGCCAGCGTCGCCGGCGCCGTGCCGGGCCGAAAGCGCATCAGCACCAGATGCCGTATGCCCGTTATCATCGCCGGCTGTCCGGCCGTCCCGTTGTCTGTCATGCTGTCCACTCCATCGTTATCCCGGGGGTCAGTACCCCCATAAAAACCCCCACAGCACCGTGCCCCAGCAGGCGCAGCCGGCCAGGCACAGCAGCCAGAACAGGGTGTGCGTCATGCCGCCCCCGCTTAGCGTGGCCGCGGCGGGCCGCTCAGCGCCCGGCGGCGGCACCACTCGCGCCTTGCCTCGCACCAGTCGGCGTCGAGGTGCGTCGTCGCCAGCAGGGTCGCCTGCTGCCAGAGCTCTTCGGCCGGGGCATACAGCTGCGCGCGCTCGAGCGCGGCCGCCTGGTCCGTCAGGCGCCGGTAGTGCTCCCGGGGCCCGGCCTCCATTTGCAGGCTGCTGAGCGCCCGGGAGAGGTCGCCGCCGTGGGCCCCCTCGTCGTCCCCGA
>NZ_JVEL01000303.1:8030-14966 GCF_001076875.1 Serratia sp. 506_PEND | reverse complement strand
GTCAAGCGCCTGGTGCCCAAATACAACCTGCCGGATGCCATTTCATTCCGCAGCGCGCTGCAGCGCGGCCGCCGTCTGCAATATGTAAAACCGGACATCATTAATGCCGATCTGGCCTTCCTGCAATACACGGGCGGCACCACCGGGGTGGCGAAGGGCGCGATGCTGACGCACCGCAATATGCAGGCCAACCTCGAGCAGGCCAAAGCCGCCTATTCGCCGCTGTTCCGCGAAGGGCAGGAACTGGTGGTGACGGCGTTGCCGCTGTATCACATTTTCGCGCTGACGGTGAACTGCCTGCTGTTTATCGATCTGGGCGGGCGCAATTTGCTGATCACCAACCCGCGCGATATTCCGGGGCTGGTGAAGGAGTTGGGTAAATACCCGTTCACCGCCATGAGCGGGGTGAATACCTTGTTCAATGCGTTGCTGAACAATGAAGAGTTCCACAAGCTCGATTTCTCTACGCTGCGTTTCTCGGTCGGCGGCGGCATGTCGGTGCAAAAAGCGGTGGCCGAGAAGTGGGAAAAAACTACCGGTAAACACCTGCTGGAAGGCTATGGCCTGACGGAGTGCGCGCCGCTGGTGGCCGGTAACCCTTACGATCTGAAACACTACAGCGGCAGCATCGGCCTGCCGGTGCCGTCGACGGACATTCGGTTGGTGGACGACAATGGCCACGATGTGCCGCCGGGCGAACCGGGCGAACTGTGGGTCAAAGGGCCGCAAGTTATGTTAGGCTATTGGCAGCGCCCGGAAGCCACCGACGAAGTGCTGAAAGACGGCTGGCTGGCGACCGGTGATGTGGTGACCGTGGACGAGCAGGGGTTTGTGCGCATCGTCGATCGCAAGAAAGACATGATCCTGGTCTCCGGTTTCAACGTTTACCCGAACGAGATCGAGGATGTGGTCAGCCAGCATCCGAAAGTGCTGGAATGTGCGGCGATCGGCGTGCCCAGCGAGGCCTCTGGCGAAACGGTGAAGATCTGCGTGGTGAAGAAAGACGCCTCGCTGACCAAGGAAGAGCTGTTGACCCATTGCCGTCGGCACCTGACCGGGTATAAAGTGCCTAAAATTGTTGAGTTCCGCGATGAACTGCCGAAGTCTAACGTCGGCAAGATTTTGCGGCGAGAACTGCGCGATGAGCTAAAAACGCCGAAGCCGGCCGATGCCGCCTAGCTTTCGCTCTCGCGCCTGACTATCAACAACGCCGGTGAATGCCGGCGTTGTTGTGTTTGAATCCTACAAGAGAATGATGTTTTGAATTATCAGTTGATCACTACCGATGCCGGATTGCAGCAGGTCTGCGAGCAGGCGAGAAAGCATGCCCAGATTGCGCTGGACACCGAGTTTGTCAGAACGCGCACCTACTATCCGCAGTTGGGCCTGATCCAGCTCTACGACGGTGAACAACTCTCCCTTATCGATCCTCTGCCGATCAAGCAATGGCAGCCGTTTGTCGACCTGCTGGCCGACACCGCCGTGGTGAAGTTCCTGCATGCCGGCAGTGAAGATCTCGAAGTGTTTCTCAACGCCTTTAAAACGCTGCCGACGCCGATGGTCGATACCCAGATCCTGGCGGCGTTCACCGGCCGGCCGCTCTCCTGCGGCTTCGCGACGCTGGTGGCGGAGTACATGAAGGTTGAGCTGGACAAGAGCGAGTCGCGCACCGACTGGCTGGCGCGCCCGCTGACCGAAAGGCAATGCGTGTACGCGGCCGCCGACGTGTTCTATCTGCTGCCGATGGCTAAACAGCTGGTGCAGGAGACCGAAGAGGCCGGTTGGACCGCGGCGGCCAATAACGAGTGTCTGCTGCTGTGTCAACGCCGTAGCGAGGCGCTGGCGCCGGAAGTCGCCTACCGCGAAATCAGCAATGCCTGGCAGCTGCGCCCGCGTCAGCTCGGTTGTTTGCAGAAGTTGGCGGAATGGCGCCTGCGCCAGGCGCGTGAGCGCGATCTGGCGGTGAACTTCGTGGTGCGTGAGGAGAACCTGTGGCAGGTGGCGCGCTATATGCCGTCTTCGCTGGGAGAACTGGATTCTCTGGGGCTGAGCGGGCCGGAGATCCGTTATCACGGCAAAACGCTGCTGGCGCTGGTGGCGGAGGCCGAAGCGCTGGAGGAGTCCGAGTTACCGGCGCCGTTGGCCAACTTTATCGATCAGCCGGGCTACAAGAAGGTGTTCAAAGACATCAAGGCGGCGATCGCTACCGTCAGCGAGCAAAGCGGGTTGAGCAGCGAGCTGCTGGCATCCCGTCGCCAAATTAACCAATTGCTGAACTGGCATTGGAAACTGAAGGACGGCGAAAGTCGCCCTGAATTAATCAGCGGCTGGCGCGGCGATTTATTAATGGCGCCGTTGCAGGACATCCTGAAAGATTATTAATCGCTGATTATCACCTGGGCAGGGTAGGGAAACTCTGCTCGGGTGAATATAGGCAGGAAATAATGCGTTGAAGGTAAATCTGGCCAGAATTTACTTTAAACGAGGCGGCGGCAAAGTTAATTGGGAATAGTCCCAAAGGGAAAAATCGCTTTTTTGCTACCGATAAAGCTTAATAACTGGATGCACATACAGTTATCCCCTGCATAAAATATACAGGGGGTAATTAATGCGTCGCAATCATTTAGCTGCTTCTTCCGATTCCGGCAATGTCACGTTAAGTTCAAGTACCGAAATATCGTCCCCTTTCTGCTCGAACTGCACGTGCAGCATTTCAGGATCGATCTGAATGTATTTGCAAATAACCGCCAGAATATCGCGTTTCAGATCAGGCAGATACGGGGGCTCACTGTCCCCGCGGCGACGCTCTGCGACGATAATCTGCAGCCGTTCCTTGGCTATATTGGCTGTCTGTTTTTTGCGGGACAGAAAGAAGTCTAATAAGGCCATGGTTTATCCCCCAAAAAGGCGTTTCAGGAAACCCTTCTTCTCTTCTTCAATGAAGCGGAATGGGCGTTCTTCCCCCAACAAGCGGCAAACGGTATCGTCATACGCCTTACCGGCGTCTGACTCGGCATCCAGAATGACAGGCTCACCCTGGTTGGAAGCGCGCAGCACGGACTGGTCTTCCGGGATCACGCCCACCAGCGGAATGCGCAGGATTTCCAGCACGTCCTCCATGCTCAGCATGTCGCCACGGCTGACGCGGCCCGGGTTATAACGGGTCAGCAGCAGGTGTTCCTTGATAGGCGATTCGCCTTTCTCGGCGCGGCGTGATTTGGAAGAGAGAATGCCCAGGATACGGTCGGAGTCGCGTACCGAAGACACTTCCGGGTTGGTGGTGATGATAGCTTCGTCGGCGAAATACAGCGCCATCAGCGCACCGGTTTCGATACCGGCCGGTGAGTCGCAGACCACGAAGTCAAAATCCATCTCGCCGAGATCGTTGAGGATTTTTTCAACGCCTTCGCGGGTCAACGCGTCTTTGTCGCGTGTCTGCGAAGCCGGCAGGATATAGAGGTTTTCAGTGCGTTTGTCTTTGATCAACGCCTGATTCAGCGTGGCATCGCCCTGAATCACGTTCACGAAATCATAAACTACCCGACGTTCGCAGCCCATGATCAGGTCAAGATTACGCAGACCGATATCGAAATCGATCACGACGGTTTTCTTGCCTTTCTGGGCCAGGCCGGTAGCGATGGCCGCGCTCGAAGTGGTCTTGCCAACGCCCCCTTTACCCGATGTAACAACAATAATGCGTGCCATGAAATGGATTCCTTGTCAAAAGGGCTTAATTTAAAGGTTGTATGGTTAAAGCGTTATCCAACAGGCTGAGTCGTACGGCCTGCCCGACGTAATCGGACGGGATTTGGTCGCTCAACCAGTACTGCCCTGCGATAGAGACTAGCTCAGCCGCCAGGTGGGTGCAAAAAATCTGACATTGCGTGTCGCCTGACGCGCCTGCCAGTGCGCGACCGCGCATCATGCCGTAGACATGAATATTGCCGTCGGCAATCAGTTCGGCGCCGGCGCTGACGCTGCTGGTCACGATAAGATCGCTGTTGCGGGCGTAAATCTGTTGGCCGGAACGGACAGGCGTACTGATGATGCGCGTTTTGGCGGGGGCGTTATCCGCCACCACGGGCGCTGGCGCAGGCTCCGGCGCCGCCATTTTCTGGCCTTTGCCTTCGCTCAGCAGCGGCAGCCCGGCGCGGGCTATCGCGCGCTTTTGACGCTCATCTCTGCAACCGCTGATACCCACAACGCGCAGACCTGCCGCCGCGACAGCCTGTTGAAGTTCTTTCCAGTTCGCATCGCCTTCCAGCGTTGCGACGTTGATAACAACAGGAGCGTTTTTCAGAAAAGCGGGCGCTTGCTCAACTTTTTCCTGTAACGCCTGGCGTATTACCTCGGGCTGCGAATTATGCAAATGAACAACCGATAGGGTAAAACTGCTGCCTTTTAGCTCAATTGGCGATTGTGACATCTATCCTGACTCAGTCTCAGCAACTTTAAATCCCCGGAATACCACTCGGGGTGCGATATTCCGATGTACTATAAGCATGTTATAGTCAGAGTTATATCCAGGCAAGACGCTCCCTCAATTAAATAGAGTTAAAAAAATGCTTTGTGTGATCTATAGAAGCCCGAAACGCGATCAAACTTATCTTTATGTCGAAAAAAAAGACGATTTCTCTCGTGTGCCGGAAGAGCTGATGAAAAGTTTCGGCGTGCCGCAATTCGCCATGATGCTGTCGCTCGATGAGCGCAAGAAATTGGCCTCGGCGGATATCGAAAAGGTGAAGCAGGCGTTGAAAGACGAAGGCTATTATCTGCAGTTCCCGCCGCCGGTTGAAAACCTGCTTAATCAGCATCTGGCGGGCGATAAGGCCTGAGACAGTCGCCACGGCCAGGGGAGGCGCGATGACACGTTCGGCGAGAAAGACCGTATTGGCCGCCTGGTTGGCGCTGGGCGGAGTGCTGATGCCCGGCGCATCGCAGGCGGCGCAGGAGACGACGCTGGCGGCGAGCGGCCGCGATCCGGCGCAGTTCCCGGCGTATGTCGATCAACTTAAGCGCCGGGCGCGGGAACAGGGCATCAGTCAGGCGACTCTTGATCGCGCGTTTGCGCAAATCCACTTCGTCGATCGAGTGATCAAGGCCGATCGCAATCAGCCGGAGCAGAAGATCACCCTGGACGATTACCTGCGGCGGGTGATGTCACCCGCCAAGGTGCGCCAGGGGCGAGAACGGTATCGGCAGCGCCATGCGCAATGGTTGCGGGCCAGCGAGCGCTATCGGGTGCCAGGGCGTTATATCATCGCGCTGTGGGGGATGGAGAGCGCCTACGGCAAGATTCAGGGGCGGGAGGACGTGGTGTCTGCGCTGGCGACCTTGGCGTTTGAAGGGCGCCGTGAAGCTTTTTTCAGCCAGGAACTGATGGCGGCGCTGCAGATAGTCGAGCAGGGGCACGTCGGCGATACGCCGCTGAAAGGCTCCTGGGCCGGCGCGATGGGGCAATGCCAGTTTATGCCGAGCTCCTTCTTGCGCTACGCGGCGGATGGCGACGGCGACGGGCGCATCGATATCTGGAACAACATTGACGACGTTTTCGCGTCTACAGCCAGCTATCTGTCCAAAGAGGGCTGGCAGCCCGGCATCGGTTGGGGGCGCGAGGTCAAACTGCCCGCCGGCTTCAATCCGACCGAACTGGGCCTGAAAGACGCGCAGGCGCGCAGCGTCAACGACTGGCATAAACGCGGCGTGCGCCGTGCGGATGGCAGTGCGTTGCCGCATGCCGTGCAGCGCGGTTGGATTATCGCGCCGGATGATCTGCAGGGGCGGACGTTCCTGGTCTATGATAATTTCCGCACCCTCATGCACTGGAATCGCTCTTACTATTTCGCCCTCGCCGTGGGTATGATGGCAGACGCGATCGGGCATTGATCCGGCACACCAATAATCGGCTTGGCGCGCCAAGCCTCTACAGTTTGGGAGAAGCGGTATGTATCAACATAGAGACTGGCAGGGTTCGCTGCTCGATTTCCCGGTGAACAAGGTGGTCTGCGTCGGCAGCAACTACGCCGATCACATCAAGGAAATGGGCAGCGCGGCGTCCGTCGAACCGGTGGTGTTTATCAAACCGGAAACGGCGTTGTGCGATATTCGCCAGCCGGTGGCCATCCCCAAAGAGTTCGGTGCGGTGCATCATGAAGTGGAGCTGGCGGTATTGATCGGCACACCGTTGAAACAGGCCAACGAAGATCGCGTTGCGCGGGCGATCGCCGGTTATGGCGTGGCGCTCGATCTGACGCTGCGCGATCTGCAAGCGGGCTTTAAAAAGGCCGGCCAGCCGTGGGAAAAGGCCAAGGCCTTCGACGGTTCCTGCCCGATGTCGGGATTTATCCCGGTGGCGGAATTCGGCGATCCGCAAAACGCCGAGCTGTCGTTGACCGTCAACGATCAATTGCGCCAGCAGGGCAATACGCGCGACATGATCACGCCAATCCTGCCGCTTATCAGCTACATGAGCCGCTTCTTCACGCTGCGCGCCGGCGACATCATCCTGACCGGCACGCCGCAGGGCGTGGGCCCGATGGCCTCCGGCGACATGTTGAAAATCAGCCTGAACGGCAAAACGCTCAGCACCCGGGTGATCTGACCTCTCTTCGCCGCCGGCATCGTCGGCGGCAAAGCTTGCATCTTGCGGCTAATATGTCTATATAGTCCCCCCTCGAGCCTGTGCGCAGGTGACTTATCCATTTACCGAAACCGGACGCTAACATGTCACAACTCGCTTTTTGGCAACAGAAAACGCTGGCGGAAATGTCAGAACAAGAGTGGGAATCGCTGTGCGACGGGTGCGGGCAATGCTGTTTGAATAAGCTGATCGACGAAGATACCGACGAGATTTATTTTACCAACGTAGCCTGCAACCAGCTCAACATCAAATCCTGCCAATGCCGTAACTATGAGCGGCGCTTCGAGCTGGAAGAA
>NZ_JVEL01000303.1:0-7930 GCF_001076875.1 Serratia sp. 506_PEND | reverse complement strand
AAGCCGCTGTTTCCCTGGCACCCGCTGATCAGCGGCTCCAAAGCGGCGATGCACGGCGAGCGCATCACGGTGCGGCATATTGCGGTGCGCGAGAGCGAAGTGGTGGACTGGCAGGATCATATTCTCAACAAGCCGGACTGGGCCAGATAACGCGGATGCCTTGACAGATGTTGCTCGGCAACACGAGTTTTAATGTCAGAGGGCGGCGTGTTAAGACATCCCGCCCTCTTGGCTATTGAGCTCACGCGCGTGAGACTCTTGCTTCACGCTTTTTTGGCGCGGCGATGCCAGTTGGCCAGATTTTTCAGCGGCTGCTTCACATACGGGCTGGCTTTGATCAGGCTGAACAGCAGTTTATTCACCGCCGTGCCCACTTTGTCCATTGGCCGGTCGACATCGAGAAACAGCACAGCGCGCAGCTCGTCGGTATCATTGCGAACCTCGTGTTCGTAGGAATCATCAAACAAAATCACCTTGCCTTCATCCCAGTGCAGAATTTGGTCGTCAACGCGGATCCAGAGCTTGTCCCGATCCTTTGGCACGATCAATCCCAGATGCGCGCGCACGACGGCTCGAGTCGGGCCTTTGTGAGGCACGATGTGATAGTGCGGTTTAAGAATCGAAAACATGGCGGTGCGCATGCCGGGGATCTCGCTGACCGCCTCTGCTGTGCGCGGGCAGATGGCGCAGTTTTCATCAACCCGTTGCCCGTAGACAAACAGCCCGAAGGTTTTCCAGTTATCGCCTTTAGAGATGCGTTTCTGATCCGGTGATATTTGGTGGAACGCTGGGATATCCTCCGGGTGTTCCAGCAACCGATCCAACTCCTCGCGAATGGCCGGCCAACGGGCTTCCAGCGCCGTCACCCAATTAAATTCATGATTGCCGATCCGCGGCGTGGTGGAGATGAGCGAATGGCGAGTCTGAAATTCGCCGTTCCAGCGCAGGAATTTTTTCCCGGCTTTGAGCAGCATGCGCCGCAGGAAGGGGCGCTGAGACGAAGGGGGCAATGTGGTATCCGGCATAGTATCGTGTCCTTGATGTCATATGATGTGCTGTAGTCAGCCAAAACCTGGCTCACAGGAAGAAAGGGCGAAAGTCAACACGTCATTCAGCATAGGGAAAGCATCGCGAACGATTTTAATCTTTAGTGCGCGAATGGCGTTGATGCTTGGTGCCGGATAGAGAGAAATTCCAACAATTTATTTAAGAATGGTAAGGGCTTGCGTGAGGGGGGAAGAGGGGAAAAAAGCCCCTGCAAAGATGAGGGGCAAGACACACAACAACACCAGGGAAATCGGTAGTACTCACTTTGCCGATACTATAAGGATTTTATGGGTAAACTTCACCAAAATATTGTGCTCTGAATGTGACAAAGGCGCAGTCGTTCATAAGTAACGGTAATTTATTGATGCTCGAAGGCTGAAAGGAATGCGCCAGAGCGGCCCGCTTTTAGTCGCCGATATGGCAGAAGTTTAATGTTATGTAAATTACGCCCTTAGCCGTGCCGGGATGCTTCTTTTTAAACGATAAGTTGGGTAATTTGGCCGCTCTCCCGCAAGTTCGAGAGTATAACAATGAAAATGATCCGCCTGTTTACCGTAGCTGGAGCGCTGATCGTGCTCGTTTACTTCCTTACACATACCTGAGGTGACTTTATCTCGGAATGTGACAGCAATACCTAAAAAAACGGCGCCTTCCGGCGCCGTTTTTTGTTTGTCTGCCGATCAGCGGCCGAACAGGTCGCGGCGGCGTGGGCGAACAAACTGCGCGACCAGCACAATCAGCGCCACCAACAGATAGGCACTGAAGATGCCGACCAACCATTGCGGCATTTCCAACGTCAGGAATTGCCATTGACGCACGGAGCAGTCACCGGAAGCATGAAACACCGCCGGCAGCCATTTGTCCAGCGGCAGCCAGGACGGGAAGCTGACGAAGAAATCGCAGGTATTGAATGGCGAAGGATGCAACTGGATCATGGTGTGCTTCCACGCCAGCTGTACGCCTTCCCAGGCGCTGTAGATCCACAGCAAGATCGCCGCGTAGCGCAGCGGAGTTTTCGGCGCGATGGCGCCCACCAGCGAGGCGCCGAGGATGCCGAACAGCGCGCAACGCTCGTAAATGCACATCACGCACGGCTGCAGCAGCATAACGTGCTGGAAATAGAGCGCGACCAGTTCCAACACCAACGCTGTCAGGGCCATCAGCAGCCAGGCGCCGCGTCCTTGTGAACAGCGGTTAAAGAATTGCAACATATCTAGATTCTTCCATGCAGTAAGCAATTGAACCGGCAGTGTAAACCAATTCCTCTTCGCTGCCAGCCACCTGGGCCGGATTCAGCGTAAAAATAGTCGGTTCACCCTGCCGGCGCCGTCTCAGTGGCCGACGGCGTCGATGGACGGCAGCGTCAGCCAATGCCACTGCGTCAACAGCTCGGTCGCCGGTTCCAAGGTGAACTGGACGCACAGCAGGCCAACCACCGTCAGCACCACCGTATAAGGCAGGGCCATCCATACCATGCGGCCATACGACAAACGCACCAGCGGCGCCAATGCCGACGTCAGCAGGAACAGAAACGCCGCCTGTCCGTTAGGGGTGGCGACCGATGGCAGGTTGGTACCGGTATTGATGGCGACCGCCAGCAGCTCGAACTGCTTCAGCCCGATCGCGCCGGTTTCCAGCGCGGTGCGCGCCTCGTTGATGTAAACCGTGCCGACGAACACGTTGTCGGAAACCGACGACAGCAGGCCGTTGAACAGGTAGAACAGCGAAAGCTGAGAGGCGGGCTCGGCGCGCAGCACAAACTGGATCACCGGGCTGAACAGGTGCTGCTCGATGATGACCGCGACCACGGTGAAAAACACCGTCAGCAGCGCGGTGAACGGCAGCGCTTCCTGGAACGCTTTGCCGATGGCGTGCTCGTCGTTCACGCCGCACAGGGAGGTGGCGAGGACGATCACCGACAGGCCAATCAGCCCCACTTCAGCCAGGTGGAAGGCCAGCGCCAGCACCAGCCAAACGCCGATCAGCGCCTGCATCACCAGTTTGAGCCGTTCTTGTTTGCTACGGCCCGCAGTGGCCTTGCGGTCATACTCTTTCAGCACGTCGCGCACCGCTTCCGGTAGCTGCGCGCCGTAGCCAAACAGGTGAAAACGTTCTACCAGCCAACACACCAGCAGGCCGCACACTAACACCGGCAGCGTGACCGGCGCCATACGCAGGAAGAAATCGATAAAACCCCAGCCCGCGTTTTTGGCGATGATCAGGTTTTGCGGCTCGCCCACCATGGTCATGACCCCGCCGAGCGCGGTGCCGACGCCGGCGTGCATCAGCAGGCTGCGCAGAAAGGCGCGGAATTGCTCCAGCGTCTGTTTACGCTCTTCGCCGGTAAAATCGCTGTCATCGCCAATGTCGCCGTCAGGGCGGTTTGACGTCACGTTGTGATAGATGGAATAGAAGCCGGTGGCCACGCTGATCACTACCGCCACGACCGTCAGCGCGTCGAGGAAGGCGGAAAGGAAGGCGGCGGCCAGGCAGAACGCCAGCGACAGCAACGTTTTCGAACGGATGTTGAGCAGCAGCTTGGTGAACACGAACAGCAGCAGCTGCTTCATAAAGTAGATGCCGGCCACCATAAAGATCAGCAGCAGCAACACGTCCAGATTATGTTCGATTTCCTGCGAAACCTGCGCCGGGCTGGTCATGCCGATGGCCACGGCCTCAAGCGCCAGCAGGCCGCCCGGCAGCAGCGGGTAGCATTTCAGCGCCATCGCGAGGGTAAAGATGAACTCGGCCACCAGCAGCCAACCCGCGATAAACGGGCTGGCGAAAAAGAACACCAGAGGGTTGATCGCCAGAAAAATGAGAATGGTCAGTTTGTACCAGTCGGGAGATTGCCCCAGAAAATTTTTGAGCAGGGCGCTACGCAGGGTTGTTTCCATTGTGCTCTATGCATCCTTCAATCAGTCGTAGCACGTACCCTAACAATGCGGTGGGGGCGTGCGCAACCTGAGCTTGTTTTACCATGGGAAAATTCCACCGACCGGTATTTTTGCTCGTTTTTTGCCACGTTATGCACACTTTCGTTTATTGTTTTTCGCTCACGCTATGTCATGTCAGCACGATCTGGTATGATGAGCTGATTACTTTTACTGATTTTATCGTCGCAACGGAACGTCAAACACATGGTCATAAAGGCGCAGAGTCCTGCCGGTTTCGCGGAAGAGTACATTATTGAGAGTATTTGGAATAATCGCTTCCCCCCTGGCTCTATTTTGCCCGCGGAGCGTGAGCTTTCGGAGTTGATTGGCGTCACGCGCACCACGTTACGTGAAGTGTTGCAACGTCTGGCCCGCGATGGCTGGTTGACCATTCAGCATGGCAAACCGACCAAAGTGAACAATTTTTGGGAAACGTCCGGCCTCAATATCCTTGAGACGGTGGCCCGTCTCGATCACAAAAGCGTCCCTCAGCTGATCGATAACCTGCTGTCCGTGCGCACCAATATCGCGTCGATCTTTATTCGCGCCGCGGTGCGCAATCATCCGGAACAAGCCCAGGAAGTGCTGGCGAAAGCCGCCGAGGTAGAAGATCAGGCGGACGCGTTCAATCTGCTCGATTACGAGATCTTCCGTGGTTTGGCGTTCGCTTCCGGCAACCCGATCTACGGCCTGATCTTCAACGGTCTGAAAGGGCTGTACACCCGCGTGGGCCGTTACTACTTCTCCAACCCGGAAGCGCGCAAGCTGGCGCTGACCTTCTACAGCAAGCTGTCCACGCTGTGCCATGAGAAGCTGTACGACCAGGTGATGGACACCGTGCGCAACTACGGTAAAGACAGCGGGGCGATTTGGCAGAGCATGCAGGGCACCATGCCGAGCGATCTGACCGAAGCGCGTCGCTGATTGCGTATTAATGAAATTAAGAAAGGGCGCCATTTTGGCGCCCTTTGTCGTTATGGCGGATTACAGCGGCGTTGGTCGCGGCGGGCAGCGATCGAGCAGCTCCACGCTGCCGTCTTCGTTTTGCTGTTCTAGGATCACGTCGAAGCCCCACAGGCGATGCAGGTGCTTCAACACGTCGCGACGGCTTTTATCCAACGGTGCACGCTCCTGTGGAATATAACGCAATGTTAGCGAACGGTCGCCGCGCAGGTCCACGTTCCAGATCTGAATGTTCGGCTCGTGATTGCTCAGGTTGTATTGTGCAGACAGCTCCTGACGGATCGCCCGGTAGCCGGCCTCGTTGTGGATCGCGGCAATCTCCAGATAGTTGTTGCGATCGTCGTCCAGCACGGTGAACAACCGGAAATCACGCATCACTTTGGGTGACAGGAACTGGCTGATAAAGCTCTCGTCCTTGAAGTCGCGCATGGCGAAGTGCAATGTCTCCAGCCAGTCTTTTCCGGCGATGTCCGGGAACCAGTAGCGGTCTTCTTCGGTCGGCGATTGGCAGATGCGCTTGATGTCCTGGAACATGGCGAAGCCCAGCGCATAAGGGTTGATGCCGTTATAGTACGGGCTGTTGTACGGCGGCTGATACACCACGTTGGTGTGGCTGTGCAAAAACTCCAGCATAAACCGCTCGGTCACTCGGCCCTCGTCGTACAGATGGTTGAGGATGGTGTAATGCCAGAAGGTGGCCCAACCCTCGTTCATCACCTGAGTCTGCTTTTGCGGGTAGAAATACTGGCTGACTTTGCGCACGATGCGCAACACCTCACGCTGCCAGGGTTCCAGCAGCGGTGCATTCTTTTCGATAAAATAGAGGATATTTTCCTGCGGTTCGCTCGGATACCGGCGCGCCTGCTCCGGCGACTCTTCACGTTCGACGCGCGGCAAGGTCTTCCATAACGTATTCACCTGGCTTTGCAGATACTCTTCGCGGCTTTTCTGGCGCGCTTTCTCTTCCACCAGGGAGATTTTCTGCGGGCGCTTGTACCTGTCGACTCCATAGTTCATCAGCGCGTGGCAGGAGTCCAGTAGTCGCTCCACTTCATCGACGCCGTAGCGCTCTTCGCATTGGCTGATGTAGTGGCGGGCGAACAGCAGATAATCGACGATGGAGCTGGCGTCGGTCCAGCTGCGGAACAGATAGTTATTCTTGAAGAACGAGTTGTGGCCATAGCAGGCGTGCGCCATCACCAGCGCCTGCATGGTGATGGTGTTTTCCTCCATCAGGTAGGCGATGCAGGGATTGGAGTTGATGACGATTTCATACGCCAGCCCTTGCTGGCCCTGTTTGTAGCGCTGTTCGGTTTCGATGAACTTCTTGCCGAAGGACCAATGGGTATAGTTGATCGGCATGCCGACGCTCGAATAGGCGTCCATCATCTGCTCGGAGGTGATCACCTCGATCTGATGGGGGTAGGTGTCGAGTCGGTAATGCTTGGCGACGCGGTCGATCTGCTCCAAATACACCTGCAGCAGTTCGAACGTCCAGTCCGGTCCATCGCTCAGACGTTTATCATCCTTAACCTTTTCATGTGTTGAAGTAGTCATCAGCGCACCCTCATTATTCACGGGTCTTGCTTAAACGGCAGACCCTGTAACAAGCATAGTTCAAGTCATAATTAACCATTGCAAATCAGTGAAATAAAAATGCCGGTACGCAAAGGAGCGAACGGCGGTCGATCCGGCGCCCGTCCCGGCAGAAGGCGGCGCGGCACCGCACTCCCTCTTCGAGTATAACCCTGCGGCAGGGGGGCGCAACACAATGCCTGTTGCACGACAAGGATTGAAAATTGTTATGTTATATTGTAACTTTTAATTTTCATGGTAACGGACAAGGAGCGCATTTTGGCGAGGCATTTTGGCAAACTGGCGGTGGCGGTGGCGCTGGCAGCGTTGTTTATCAGCGGGCAGGCGTGCGCACACGGGCATCATTCACACGGCAAGCCGCTGACGGAGGTGGAAAAAAAGGCGGAGGCGGGTGTATTCGACGATAAGGACGTCAAAGATCGCAACCTGGCGGATTGGGAGGGGGTGTGGCAATCCGTGTATCCCTATCTGCTCAATGGGGATCTTGACCCGGTGTTCAAGAAGAAAGCGGCACAGGACAAGCGCAAGACCTTCGCCGAAGTGAAGGCGTATTACCGCAAAGGGTACGCCACCGATGTAGATACCATCGGCATTGAAAATGGCGTCATGGAATTTCACCGCGGTGACCAATCCAGCGCCTGTCAGTATAAGTACGCCGGGCATAAGATCCTGACGTATGTTTCCGGTAAAAAGGGCGTGCGTTATCTGTTTGAATGCCAGGATGCCGGCAGCCTGGCGCCGAAATTCGTGCAGTTCAGCGATCACATTATCGGCCCGCGCAAATCGGCGCATTTCCATATCTTTATGGGCAACACGTCGCAGGAAGCGTTGCTGAAAGAGATGGATAACTGGCCGACTTACTACCCATTCCAACTGCAAACCAAAGAAGTCGTGGATGAGATGCTGCATCATTGATGCCGCTCGCTCCCGCAACCACAAGCCCGCCTGTGTGGGCTTGTGCTCAGTCAAACGGTCTGATTTGCAGGTAATCGTCCGTCACTTCCATTTCAAATAGCGTTTTATCTGCCAACAAGGTCGCACGCATTCGTTCCCGGGCTTGCCGGTAGCGTTCATCCAATTGAATATCACCGGCACTTTCCCATGCGACTCGGCTTGGCCATTGCGCATAGCCGATAAACTGCCCGCCCATATCCCGATGCAGGCGCGAGCCGAGGCTGCCGCGCTGCAGATAGATGCCTTGGGTCAACGCTAGCCAAGCCTGGCGAAAGGCGTGTTCGTGTCCGGGTTTGACTGAAAACTGGTAAATGGCGATGAACATAAGGCGTTCTCCACAATAGCGACAGTGTGAACTTTAGGCGCTGCTTCTGGCTTTAACGTTCATATCGTGCTGCAGCGTTCAACATAAGCGGGCGGGCTAAGGGCTCGGG
>NZ_JVEL01000302.1:0-2561 GCF_001076875.1 Serratia sp. 506_PEND | reverse complement strand
GTAAGCACGTGGTGAACTCACCTTGCGTTGCAAGGTGAGTTTGTGTTTTGGATTTTCAGAGGACTAACGGAAGGTATTGCCGGCGTACGGCAGCAGCTCATTCAACCGCCGGTTCGGCCACGACGGCAACCGCGTCAGTACATCACGCAACCAGGCATACGGCTCCAAACCGTTCAGCTTTGCCGTCTCCAGCAGACTCAGGATATTCGCCATTCGCTGACCCGCTCGCAGACTGCCTGCGAAGAGCCAGTTCTTGCGCCCAACCGCCACCGGACGTATCACGTTCTCCGCCCGGTTGTTGTCTATCGGTACCCGACCATCCTCCAGATAGACCAGTAACGCCGCCCATCGCTTCAACGTATAGTCGATGGCCTTGCGTATCCCCGAGTTTGGTGCCGTCTTCTGCTGCTTCACCTGTAACCAGCTTTCGAACGCCTTCAACCGCGGTTTGGCATAACGGTGTCGCCATCGTCGTCGTTGTTCTGCCGGGCGCTGCTTTATCCGTCGCTCCAGGTTGTACAGCTCGCGGATAGTGGCCAGGGCGATTTCTGCCACCGGACTGCCGTTCGCCTTGTGCTGGTCGAAGAACTTCCGACGCACATGCGCCCAGCAGCCGGCTTCCTTCACGCTACCTTCGTCGAACAGCGCCCGGTAACCGGCATAGCCGTCCACGACCAACGTACCCTGCCAGCTATCCAGCATCGCGCTGGCATAGGTGCCACTGCGGCCCGGCTGGCAGTCATACAGCACCACCGCCCTGTCTGCCCCGGCGGCGCTGACGTAGGCCCACAGATACCCCTTCTGGCTGTGACCTTTTTCGGGATTGAGCAACAGTAACGGTGTCTCATCCGCCTGCAGTACCGCTTGCTGCAGCAGGTCCTGCCGCAGGGCGTCGGCCAGTGGCTTCAGTGCCGCCCCCACCGCACCGAACCAACCAGCCAGCGTGCTGCAGGGAATATCGATACCGTGACGCAGGTAGATTTTCTGCTGACGGTATAGCGGCAGATGGTCACTGCATTTGGCTACGGTGACCTGGGCCAACAACCCCGGACCGGGCTGGCCTTTTTCGATAAGCTGAGGCGGTAAGGGAACGGTATGGACGGTTTCACAGCAGGGACAGCTGTAGTGCGGGCGCACCGTGCGATGCACCACCACCCGAGCCGGAATGTACTCCAGCCGTTCGCTCACCTCATCACGCAGGGGGCGCAGGGCGTGCCCGCAGTCGGGGCAGTCATGACTGCTCAGGTCAAGACGGACCGTTTCACGGGATAACTCTGGCGGCAATGGCTGGCGTTTGGGCGGTGTGCCAGGGAGCGCCTTGCCTGCCGGTAACACCGCCGCCAACTGCTGTTCCAGGTCGGCGGTGTCGGCATCGACATCCTCTTCCGCCAGGCTCCGCTGTTCGCCCTGGAAGGCTTCACTCTTGCGGCCGAAGCGCCAGCGACGGCCGGCCTTCAGCGCGTCTTCCAGGGCCTGGATGTAGTGAGCCTGAGCTTCGAGCAGGGCCAGAGCCCGGACACGTAACTCATGGGGATCTTGTGTGGTAAACAGCGCGTCGATATCCATATCAGCAGCTTGACATAACGGACGGTGATAATCACGTCATATCATGACGTTAACGTTTAACGTCTCAGGTTTCCCAGCCCGGCAGGTCAAGCCCCTCAACCTGTTGCCAGTCTACCCCCTTGGTCAGCCAGGCGAACTGCTCTGCCGTCAGCGGCCAGGCGGTATCCCCGGGGCGGGGCCAGGTGAAGTGGCCCTGATGCAACCGGCGGGTGCACAGCCAGACGCCGTGCTTGTCCCACTGCAACACTTTGATGCGTGAGCGTGCCTTGTTGCAGAAAACCACCGCGGTTCCCGGCGGTAAGGGCGAGGGCAAGTGTTCATCGGCCAGCCGGGTCAGGGTATCAATACCCCGGCGCATATCGGTCGGCTCACGGGCCAGCCAGATGGCATGAGGCATTAGCATAGGTTGAGCTCCGCCATGATGGCCGGCAACTGGCTGGGCTGGCAGGTGATGGAGCACCGTTTTAAATTCAGGGTAATGGCGGGCATATGCGGGTCTATGTTGGGGAGGGATAGCGGTGCCTCTTCAGGGGCAACAGTCACCGGAATAAAAGGGGGTTCAGCGGCCGGTGACGTTGGGATTTTGGTCCACTTGCCGACCCAGTTGCAAAAGGTTTTGACATTGAGATGGTGTTGCAGGCTGTACTGAGTGCGGGACAGGCCGCTGAATTGCCAGTCGGCGACATGTTGCTGCTGTTGTTGGAGGGTATGGCGAGATTTTGGCATGGGGGAACCTGCGTAGTGAACATGAGGTTCAAGCGTGCCGAGTCGCACAAGGATTAACAATGTGAGTTCACCGCGTGCTTACAGTTCAGCTGCCGGATTAATCGTTGCACGTCCTGTTGCGATGGCATAGCGGAAGATCTGATTGCAGTATTGCCTGACCTTACGGAGTTTCTCCAGTGAACCACGCTTTTCAATAAGGCGTAAAACCTCCAGCATCTCCAGAGGCAGGATCTCTGCGACAGGGCGTTTGCCCACATGAGGGAAGATAT
>NZ_JVEL01000301.1:0-1200 GCF_001076875.1 Serratia sp. 506_PEND | reverse complement strand
CTTTCATTTCGTGATTTTCTCCGTTTTCTGCCGGATGGCGATCAGCATCAGCCGTTGGTGCGCTTTATGTCATTCATTCTGCGCGACCAGCTGGCTTGGGATCTGAGCCTCGGTTTTGGCTATCAGCAGGCAAACGGAATGCGTCTCGACAATCATCAGGGCGCGAGCCTGGGCTGGAGCAGTTTTCTGGGGACGCCGCCTGAGATGGGCCGCGTCATGATATGCGTGCAGGAGTAGGCATGAACAACAGTACACAACAGCTTTCATTACTGGTCATTAACAGCGCTCAGCTGGAGGGCGACTCTCAGGTTCAGCACCATTTCGGGCCGGAAGGGGGGACACTTGGCGCATCGGATCAGGATAACTGGCAGCTTCGGGAAAGTATTGGCTCGGTTCTGCCGGGGCATGCACGCATTGACGTTATTGACGGGCATTTTTGTCTGCACGACCAGAGCGGACAAACATTCATAAATGGTTCGGGGTCACCGGTGGGCGGAGACCGGCACGTCAGGCTGAGTCCGGGAGATGAACTGACCGTGGGGCCGTTTCAGATCCGGGTGTCCCTGGGGCAGAGACATCAAGATCCTGCGCTGGATGAACTGATGGATAACCGACCACAGCGGGATATGGCTACATGGCTTGAAGATACTCAGCACGACGCCGGAACGACGCATACGGTAACAAAGGCGCCTCGACAGGATGATCCTCTTGGGGCGCTGCAACAGGATAGCCACAGCGTGTCATCGCTGGTGACAGGGAGTATGCCTCAGCCTGCATTCTCAGAACAGACAGGCGAGCTTTCTGAAGGAAAAGAGACAGTGAATCAGTCATTTATTGAACTACCGGGTGTGGGACGTACCGGCCTTACACATGACGAGAGCATGGTGGCCGCGCTAGAAATCGTGATGTCCGGTATGGGGGGAAACCTTGCGGTTGCCGGATCGTCTACCGCCGCAGAGATGTTGTTCGATATGGGCAGAACCCTGCGTGCGGTGGTGGAAGGGCTGCTGGCGCTTCAGGCTGAACAGGGGGCGCTTGCCGACAAACTGCTGCGCCCGATTGAAGATAACCCTCTGCGCCTGGGGCTTGATTATCACGACACCCTCTCGCTGCTCTTTGCCGAAGGGCAAAGCCCGGTGCATCTGTCGGCACCGGCCGCCGTGAAAGAACTCCTCAGTAATATCCGCCTGCAGCATGCGG
>NZ_JVEL01000300.1:0-25400 GCF_001076875.1 Serratia sp. 506_PEND | reverse complement strand
CTTCGGACGAGCAGAGCCGCGGCATCGATCAGGTTGGCCAGGCGGTAGCGGAAATGGACCGCGTCACCCAGCAGAACGCCTCGTTGGTGGAAGAATCCGCCTCGGCGGCGGCGGCGTTGGAAGAACAGGCCAGCATGCTGACCCAGTCGGTAGCGGTATTCCGCTTGAGGTCGGAAGGCCAGGAAGAGTTTAAGGCGCCTGTCACCAGCAAGGCGCCGGTAACACCGGTAATCAATCATAAGAAAATGAACGCCAGCGATCTGCAGGATAACTGGGAAACGTTCTGACCGGTATCGGGCCTCTCTCGCAGAGGCCCTTTTCCCTACGTAGGCCGGTCGCCGGCCGGCTGCAAGGAGGTTCACAGTGTTTAACCGAATCCGTATCTCTACCAGCTTGTTCCTGTTGTTGATGACCTTCTGCGTTCTGCAGTTGGCCAGCAGCGGCCTGTCGTATTCCGCGTTTCGCTCCGATAACCACAACCTCGACATCATCACCCTCGGCAGCCAGCAGCGCGATTCGCTCAGCCTGAGCTGGGTGTCGCTGTTGCAGGCCCGCAATACGCTGAACCGCGCCGGCACCCGCGCGGCGCTGAAACTGCCGCAGGAGCAGGTGAACGAATTGATGAGCAGCGCCCGCAGTTCGCTGCAGAAGGCCGACCTCTATTTCAATCAGTTCATGGCGGTTGAACGCAGCAGTGAACAGCAGAACCAGCAGACGGCCACCACCAAGGCCAGCTACGAGCGGCTGCGCGGCGCGCTGCGTGAACTGATCGGTTTCCTGGAAAAGGGCGAGCTGCAGGCGTTTATGGATCAGCCGACGCAGAAAACCCAGGACCTGTTTGAGGCTGACTTCGTGCAGTATTTGCAGTTGGTCAACGGCGACATCAGCGAGGCTCGAGACGCCAACCAATTCTCCTTCACGCTGGCGGGCCTGATGCTGGCGGGGGCGGTCTTGATGCTGATCGTGGTGACCGGCAGCGCCATGTGGTGGTTGCGCACCATGTTGGTACAGCCGCTGAACCAAATCCGCAGCCACTTTGAACGCATCGCCGCCGGCGATTTGGCGACGCCGATTCAAGTGTATGGTCGCAATGAAATCAGCATGTTGTTCGCCAGCCTGCAACGCACGCAGCAGTCGCTGATCGGCACCGTCGGCGCGGTGCGCGACGGTGCGGAGTCGATTCTGATCGGCCTGCAGGAGATCGCCGAAGGCAATAACGATCTCTCTTCCCGCACCGAGCAGCAGGCCGCTTCGCTGGAAGAAACCGCCGCCAGCATGGAACAGCTGACCGCGACGGTGAAACAGAACGCCGACAATGCGCGGCAGGCCTCTCAGCTGGCGCGCGACGCTTCGGCCACCGCGGCCAAGGGCGGCGAACTGGCCGGAGACGTGGTCACCACCATGCACGATATCGCCAACAGTTCGCAGAAAATCGGCGCCATCACCAGCGTGATCGACGGCATCGCCTTCCAGACCAACATTCTGGCGCTCAATGCGGCGGTGGAAGCGGCGCGCGCCGGCGAACAGGGGCGGGGTTTCGCCGTGGTCGCCGGCGAGGTGCGCAACCTGGCGAGCCGCAGCGCGCAGGCGGCGAAAGAGATCAAGGTGCTGATCGACGAATCGGTCAGCCGCGTCAAACACGGCTCGGTGCTGGTGGAAAATTCCGGCGCCACCATGCAGGACATCGTGCGTTCGGTGACGCGCGTAACCGACATCATGGGCGAGATCGCCTCGGCATCGGATGAACAGAGCCGCGGCATCGAGCAGGTGACGCAGGCGGTGACCCAGATGGATCAGGTCACCCAGCAGAACGCCGCGCTGGTGGAAGAATCCGCTTCTGCCGCCACCGCGCTGGAAGAGCAGGCCATTACCCTGGCCGACGCAGTCGCGGTATTCCGTCTGGCGGACGATAACTTCGTCGCGTCAGGTAACAGCAGCAACGCAGTTTCACCCGTGGTAAAGGAAGCCCAAGATTGTTAAACCGCATAAGCAGCACGTTTTTCTCCGGTGAGGCGGCATGAAACAGGCGCCGTCAACTTCTAACCGGGATACAGCGTCGATGTTGACGCAAATGGTGCAGCGTCTGCCGCTGTCGGACGTGCATTTTCGCCGTATCAGCCAGTTGATTTATCAACGCGCCGGCATCGTGCTGGCGGAGCATAAGCGCGAGATGGTTTACAACCGCCTGGTGCGCCGGCTGCGGCTGTTGGGATTGCACGATTTCGGCGACTACCTGGCGCTGCTGGAAAGCGATCCTAACAGCGCGGAATGGCAGGCGTTCATCAACGCGCTGACCACCAACCTGACGGCCTTTTTCCGCGAGGCGCATCACTTCCCGATCCTGGCGGAACATGCGCGCTCGCGGCCGAACGGCTACAGCGTCTGGAGCACCGCGGCCTCGACCGGCGAAGAGCCGTATTCGATCGCCATCACGCTGAGCGATGCATTGGGTCAGCGGGCCGGCAGTTGCCAGGTCTGGGCCAGCGACATCGATACGCAGGTGCTGGAAAAAGCGGAGGCGGGCGTTTACCGCCAGGAAGATCTGCGCACCCTGACGCCGACCCAAATGCAGCGCTATTTTCTGCGCGGCACCGGGCCGCATCAGGGGTTGGTGCGCGTGCGGCCGGAGTTGGCGGCGCGAGTGAACTTTCAGCCGCTGAATCTGCTGGCGCCGGAGTGGGCGCTGCCGGGGCAATTCGACGCCATTTTTTGCCGCAACGTCATGATCTATTTCGATAAGGCGACGCAGGAGCGCATCCTGCGCCGCTTCGTTCCCTTGCTTAAGCCGGGGGGGCTGATGTTCGCCGGCCACTCCGAGAATTTCAGCCAGATCAGCCGGGATTTCTACTTGCGTGGGCAGACCGTGTATGGGCTGACCAAGGAGAGGTAATGAGTAAAATCAGAGTGTTATGCGTAGACGATTCGGCACTGATGCGCCAACTGATGACGGAAATCGTGAACGGCCATGCCGACATGGAAATGGTGGCGACCGCGCCGGATCCGCTGGTGGCGCGCGATCTGATCAAAAAATTTAATCCTCAGGTGCTGACGCTGGACGTCGAGATGCCGCGCATGGACGGGCTGGATTTCCTCGAGAAGCTGATGCGCCTGCGGCCGATGCCGGTGGTGATGGTCTCTTCGCTGACCGGAAAAGGCTCGGAAATCACGCTGCGCGCGCTGGAGCTGGGCGCGGTGGACTTCGTCACCAAACCGCAGCTCGGCATTCGCGAGGGCATGTTGGCCTACAGCGAGCTGATTGCCGAGAAGATCCGTACCGCCGCCAGAGCGCGCCTGCCGCAGCGCTCAAGCAGCCCGGCGCCGGCGATCCTCAGCCATGCGCCGCTGTTGAGCAGTGAAAAACTGATCGCCATCGGCGCTTCCACCGGCGGCACCGAAGCGATTCGCCAGGTGCTGCAGCCGCTGCCGGCCACCAGCCCGGCGCTGCTGATCACTCAACACATGCCGCCGGGATTCACCCGTTCGTTCGCCGAGCGGCTGAACAAGCTGTGCCAGATCACGGTGAAAGAAGCGGAGGACGGCGAGCGCGTGCTGCCGGGCCACGCCTACATCGCACCGGGGGATCGCCACCTGGAGCTGACGCGCAGCGGCGCCAACTATCAGGTGAAGCTGCATGACGGCCCGGCGGTCAACCGCCATCGCCCGTCGGTCGACGTGCTGTTCCGCTCGGTGGCGCAATACGCCGGCCGCAATGCGGTGGGGGTGATCCTCACCGGCATGGGCAACGACGGGGCGGCGGGGATGCTGGAGATGCACCGCGCCGGGGCCTATACCCTGGCGCAGAACGAGGCGAGCTGCGTGGTGTTCGGCATGCCGCGCGAGGCGATCGCCAGCGGCGGCGTCAGCGAAGTGGTCGAGCTGGACAGAATGAGCCAGCGCATGCTGGCGCAGATCGCCGGCGGCCAGGCATTGCGCATTTGATTTTAGTCCGCAGGGCCTACCCGGCGGCGATATGACCCAGGTTCGCCGCGCGGCGGCCTGCGGTGTTACATCATTAAACGGTTAACTATTTCAGGAGTAACAATGGCAGACAAAAACCTCAGATTTCTGGTTGTGGACGACTTCTCCACCATGCGCCGCATCGTCAGAAATCTGCTCAAAGAGCTGGGCTTCAACAATGTCGAAGAGGCTGAAGACGGCGCGGATGCGCTGAACAAGCTGCGCGCCGGTGGTTTCGACTTCGTGGTGTCCGATTGGAACATGCCGAACATGGACGGACTCGAGCTGTTGCAAACCATCCGCGCCGACAGCGCGCTGGCCGCGATGCCGGTACTGATGGTGACGGCGGAAGCCAAGAAAGAAAATATCATCGCGGCGGCGCAGGCCGGCGCCAGCGGTTATGTAGTGAAACCATTTACGGCGGCGACGCTGGAAGAAAAGCTCAACAAGATTTTTGAAAAATTGGGCATGTAAGGAGAGGGCGATGAGAGACATTCCAATGCCTGCCAGCGATGCAGCGACCGCGGGAGAGATCATCTCCCGCATCGGCCAACTGACCCGAATGCTGCGCGACAGCATGCGCGAACTGGGGCTCGATCAGGCGATCGCCCAGGCGGCAGAGGCGATCCCGGATGCGCGCGACCGTCTTGACTATGTCGTAACCATGACGGCGCAGGCGGCGGAACGGGCGTTGAACTGCGTGGAGGCGGCGCAACCGCGCCAGGCGGAGCTGGAATCCGGTGCCAACGCGTTGAAAGGGCGCTGGGACGAGTGGTTCGCCAATCCCATCGAACTGGACGACGCGCGTTCTCTGGTCAACGACACGCGTCAGTATCTGGATCAGGTGCCGGGCCATACGGCCTTCACCAACGCCCAACTGCTGGAAATCATGATGGCGCAGGACTTCCAGGATCTGACCGGCCAGGTGATCAAGCGCATGATGGACGTGGTGCAGGAGATCGAAAAGCAGCTGCTGATGGTGCTGATGGAAAACATGCCGGAGCAGCCGGTGAAGGAAAAACGGCCGAACGACAGCCTGCTGAACGGCCCGCAGCTCGACCAGAACGGCGTCGGCGTGATCGCCAACCAGGCGCAGGTCGACGATCTGCTCGACAGCCTCGGTTTCTGAGGCTTTTCGGGGCGCGCGACGGCGCGCCCCGACAACAAGCCACGCAGTTTTCGTCTCATCCCCTAAATAACCCGTCTTTTTCCCCGTTGTTCCGCCAATGACATCGCCAATTTTTTGGCATGCTGACCGCCATTCTTTACCCTCCCGATACAGGAACGGCGTTTCGTGGCTGAAGACAGCGATCTGGAAAAAAGCGAGGCCCCCACGCCCCACAGGCTGGAGAAGGCGCGTGAAGACGGCCAGATCCCGCGCTCCCGCGAGCTGACCTCGGTGCTGATGCTGCTCTCCGGCCTGGCGATTATCCTGATGTCCGGCAGCAACATGGCGCAACAGCTGGCGGCGATGCTCACGCAAGGTCTGAACTTTGACCACGGCATGGTCAGTAACGACAAGCAGATGCTTCGCCAGCTCGGCATGCTGTTGCGACAGGCTGTGCTGGCGCTACTGCCGATCATGGCGGGATTGGTGCTGGTGGCGCTCGCCGCGCCAATGCTGTTGGGGGGCATTCTGTTCAGCGGCAAGTCGATTAAATTCGACATGAAGCGGCTGAACCCGCTGTCCGGGTTGAAGCGCATTTTTTCCAGCCAGGTGTTGGCCGAGCTGCTGAAAGGGATCCTGAAAGCGACGTTGGTCGGTTGGGTCACCGGTCTTTATCTGTGGCACAACTGGGCGGCGATGCTGCATCTGATGACTCAGCAGCCGCTCGATGCGCTGGGCAATGCGCTGCAGATGATCCTGTTCTGCGGTTTTCTGGTGGTGCTGGGGCTGACGCCGATGGTGGCGTTTGACGTGTTCTACCAGCTGTGGAGCCACTTCAAAAAGCTGAAGATGACCAAGCAGGATATTCGCGACGAATTCAAAGACCAGGAAGGGGACCCGCACGTCAAGGGGCGCATTCGTCAGCAGCAGCGGGCGATCGCCCGGCGCCGCATGATGGCCGATGTGCCCAAGGCGGACGTGATCGTCACCAACCCGACTCACTACGCCGTCGCGTTGCAGTACAACGACAAAAAAATGAGTGCGCCGAAAGTGCTGGCCAAAGGGGCCGGTGAAATCGCGCTGCGCATTCGCGAGCTCGGTGCGGAGCACCGCATCCCGATGCTGGAAGCGCCGCCGCTGGCGCGTGCGCTGTATCGGCACAGCGAGATCGGCCAGCATATTCCGGCCACCCTGTATGCCGCGGTCGCCGAAGTGTTGGCCTGGGTATACCAACTGCGCCGCTGGCGGCGCGAGGGCGGCCTGATCCCGAAAAAACCTGAACGTTTACCGGTGCCGGAAGCACTGGATTTTGCAAGAGAGAGTGACTCTGATGGCTAATTTGGCCTCCCTGCTTCGTTTGCCGGGCAATTTTAAAGATACGCAGTGGCAGGTGCTGGCCGGCCCGGTGCTGATCCTGCTGATTCTGTCGATGATGGTGTTGCCGTTGCCGGCGTTTATCCTCGACCTGCTGTTTACCTTCAACATTGCGCTGTCGATCATGGTGCTGCTGGTGGCGATGTTCACCCAGCGCACGCTCGAATTCGCCGCTTTCCCGACCATCCTGCTGTTCTCCACGTTGCTGCGTTTGTCGCTCAACGTCGCGTCGACGCGCATCATCTTGCTGGAGGGGCATACCGGTTCCGCCGCCGCCGGCCGCGTGGTGGAAGCCTTCGGCCACTTCCTGGTGGGCGGCAACTTCGCCATCGGCATCGTGGTGTTCATCATCCTGGTGTTAATCAACTTCATGGTGATCACCAAGGGGGCGGGGCGTATCGCCGAAGTGGGCGCGCGTTTCGTCCTGGACGGCATGCCGGGTAAACAGATGGCGATCGACGCCGATCTGAACGCCGGCCTGATCGGTGAAGACGAAGCGAAGAAACGCCGCGCCGAAGTGACCCAGGAGGCCGACTTCTACGGCTCGATGGACGGCGCCAGTAAATTCGTGCGCGGCGACGCCATCGCCGGCCTGATGATCATGGTGCTGAACGTGGTTGGCGGCCTGTTGGTCGGGGTCGTGCAACACGGCATGGAACTGGGGGCGGCGGCGGAAAGCTATACGCTGCTGACCATCGGTGACGGCCTGGTGGCGCAGATCCCGGCGTTGGTGATCTCCACCGCCGCCGGCGTTATCGTCACCCGCGTCGCGACCGATCAGGATGTCGGCGAGCAGATGGTGGGCCAGCTGTTCAACAATCCGCGCGTGATGCTGCTGAGCGCCGGGGTGCTGGGCCTGCTGGGCCTGGTGCCGGGCATGCCGAACCTGGTGTTCCTGCTGTTTACCGCGGCTCTGCTGGGCCTGGCCTGGTGGCTGCGCGGCCGTGAACAACAGGCGCCGAAAACGGTGGAAGATCCGGTGATGCCGGAGAATCCGCAGGCCGCCGAGGCCAGCTGGGCCGACGTGCAGTTGGAAGATCCGCTGGGGATGGAAGTGGGCTACCGGTTGATTCCGATGGTCGACTTTCAACAGAACGGCGAGCTGCTGGGGCGTATCCGCGGGATCCGCAAGAAATTTGCCCAGGACATGGGGTATCTGCCGCCGGTGGTGCACATTCGCGACAACCTGGAACTGCCGCCAGCCAGCTATCGCATCCTGATGAAAGGTGTCGAGATCGGCAGCGGTGAAGCGCAGCCGGGCCGTTGGCTGGCGATCAACCCCGGCAATGCCGTTGGGGAGCTGGCGGGAGACAAAACCGTCGATCCGGCCTTTGGGCTCGAGGCGGTGTGGATCGACAGCGCCTTGCGCGAGCAGGCGCAGATCCAGGGCTTTACCGTGGTGGAGGCCAGCACCGTGGTGGCGACACACCTCAATCACCTGATCGGCCAGTTCGCCAGCGAGCTGTTCGGCCGCCAGGAGACCCAGCAGTT
Organism: Serratia sp. 506_PEND; assembly: GCF_001076875.1. Lineage (NCBI taxonomy): Bacteria > Pseudomonadati > Pseudomonadota > Gammaproteobacteria > Enterobacterales > Yersiniaceae > Serratia > Serratia sp. 506_PEND. The sequence continues at coordinate 17,470 of NZ_JVEL01000300.1, read as the reverse complement.
GCTGGATCGCGTGTCGCAGGAGATGCCTAAACTGACCGAAGACTTCGTGCCGGGCGTGGTGTCGCTGACGATGTTGCACAAGGTGCTGCAAAACCTGCTGGCCGAACGCGTCTCTATCCGCGATATGCGCACCATCGTCGAAACGCTGGCGGAACATGCCCCGGTGCAGAGCGATCCTTATGAGCTGACGACCGTGGTGCGGGTGGCGCTGGGCCGGGCGATCACGCAGCAGTGGTTCCCGGGCAACGGCGAGATTCAGGTTATCGGGCTGGATACCCAGCTGGAGCGCTTGTTGTTGCAGGCGTTGCAGGGCGGCGGCGGCCTGGAGCCGGGGCTGGCCGATCGCTTGCTGGATCAGGCGCGCCAGGCGCTGCAGCGGCAAGAGATGCTCAGCGCGCCGCCGGTGCTGTTGGTTAACCATGCGCTGCGTCCTTTACTGGCGCGCTTCCTGCGTCGCAGCCTGCCGCAGCTCGTGGTGCTGTCCAACCTGGAGATTAACGACGATCGCCAGATTCGCATGACCTCGACCATTGGAGCCGCCTGATGAAACGCTGTCTGTTCGTATTTTGTTTGCTGGCGCCGCTCGCCGCCTATGCGGTGTCCGGCTCCTGGGTGGCCGAAGGGGCGGGCGTGACGCTGGAACAGGGCGGCATGCGTGATGAATCCGCCGCTTTGCGGCCGCCGAACGCGCTGCCGGATGCCCATGCGCGCATCACCCGCGTCAGCTGGCGCTACCGTTTGCTGGGGCCGGAGCCCGTGGGGCTGCAGGCGCAGCTGTGTACGGTGAACCGCTGCATTCCACTGGGCGGCGGCAGCGGCAGCAGTGACGGTCTGCAGGGCGAGCCGGCCAATGCGGAATTGCGCTTTATCTATTACGTGCAGTCGCAAGGCGGGTTGAACCCGCCGCTGCGGGTGATTGGCAATCAGGTGATCGTCAATTATCAGTAACATCAGGCCAGAATTTGCAGGCCGTTGCGTTCCACCAGCGTCAGCAGTTTCATCGCGGCGGAGTTCGGTTGCGCTTCGCCGCGCTCCCATTTCTGCACCGCTTTTTTGCTGACGTTGAGATACAGCGCAAATACCGGCTGACTGACGTTTTCCCGTTCGCGCAGCGCGCGGATCTCGGCCGGCCCGAACTGCTTCACCGGCCGCAGGCACAGCATGTCGAAGGTGCGCATGGTCACGTCGTCGACGAAACCGGCGCGGTGCAGCCCCTGAACTTCCTGGTGGATCTCGGCAAGAATTTTACTCATCGCTTAGCCTCCGTAACTCCCTGTTGTTGACCAGCTGGTAGAGTCTGAATGGCGAATAATCCAGATACAGCGCAGCCAGATGTTTCAATCCCTGTAACTCATCCGTACTGATGTTTTCTCTCTCACTTTTGGCAAAGCCGCGCATAAAAAACAGGCGTTCTTCATCGCGAAAAACGATCAGTACCCGATAGCCGCCACGTTTGCCCGCACCAGCCCGAGCGATGCGCTTTTTGTATACGCAACCGCCAAGATTGGCGTCGTACAGCTGATGTTGCATCTCTCGCGCCGCTTTCACTATCGTGGCATCACTGATGCGCTCGCGTGCGGCAAAACCCTGAAAGGTTTTGGTGAGATAAATGTCGACCATTCGCTCTCCCTGCGAATCTATACCCGTTAAGGGTATATTTCAAGTGGTTTAAAAATAACCACAGGGTGACAAGCGGCCAAAGGGAAAGAAACAGCCAAATTCACGCCATGCGCAGCCTGGCGCAAAGTCTTAAGTGAATTCAAAGAGTGATAGGGAGAAAATGCGAGGGGATGCGCAGAAGCCGGTTAACGCGCGCCCGGTGATAGGCTCACCGGGCGAAATGAGTCAGGTCAGACGCCGATTTTTCTGCCGAGCAGGCTGCCGGCGTGCGACTGGCCATCTGGGCCATACAGCGATTTGTTGTTTTTGCTGAGGATGGCCAGCGCCTGCGCGTTATGGTCGATCTGCTGATTGAGCAGCAGACCGTTGTGCTGGTTCTTTTCGCGCAGCGTTTGGCTCAGCAACTGAACGCGCTGCCAACGATCGGCCAGGGGCGCTTGGCTGGCATAGGGGGCGCGTTGCCCGCAGGTTTTTTCCTGCCCCAGGCGCTGTTGCTCGAGGTAAGCGACCGTCGCCAGCAGTTGGCTTTTGGCATCGGTGACGCGCTGCAAGGCCACGCCCGGCAACTGGCCGGAGCACAGCAAGTCGTGCTCTTCCTCCAGCACGCCGTTGAGCGCCTGCAGCGTTTCCAACAGTTTGTCCAGCAGTTGTGCCAGGTTTTCCATAGTAATGACTTATCCTTTACCGCTACTCGCCGCGCGCTGTCAGTCGCGTCCGGCGATCCATTGAACATCGCTCTGCGCGTCTTGCAGCAGCGCATCGGCGATTTTGCCGGCGTCCATCTTCAGTTCGCCGTTGCGGATCGCCTGCTTGATGGCCTCGACCCGACCCATATCGATATCCTGGGTGCCCGGCTGCATCAGGCGCGCCTGCGCCTCGCTCAGTTTGACCTGCGTGCCGCTGACGGCGGTTTCCGCCACGGCGGCCTTGCGCGATTGGAGCGGGTTGTCGGCCGGGGTTTCTCGCGGTTGCACAGTGGAAACCGGCTGTAACCGCTGGGTGCGATCGATACTCATGGTCCATCTCCGTTTACGCCGTGACCGCTCGCGGGCGACGACGCTGCAATGAAAGTTTTGCGGCCCTGGTGGCCAATAAAATGCTGCTTGATTTGTCTTATCGGCAAGGTTTGCGGAACCTTTACTTTTTTATAACGTAATACGGATCGCGCCGTCGTCCCCGACCACGCCGCTGACGATCTGCCCGGAGGCCATGCGCACCCGCACGCTGTCTTCGGCGGCGGCGTTGTTCATCGCCTTGCCCGCACCGCTGATGCTGAATCCTTCGCCCTGTGCGTTGACCTGCACCGGTTGCCCTGCCTTGATAATCCAGGCGCGGCGCAGCATGGCGAGGGTCAGCGGCTGACCGGGGCTGATGTTGCGCAGGCTGACGGCGCCCAACGCTTTGCCCGCTTCGGTCAGCGCGCGCGGCGGCAGGGTATCGAGCCGGCCTGCTTTCAACGCCAGATCCGCCGCCGTCAACCGGCTGCCGGCGCTGATGCCGCGCGCCGAAACGAGATAGCGGCCGAACACCTGCACCTGCGTCTGGATAAAACGCCGCTCCTGGCCACAGCGCGCCGAAATGCTGACGTTGCCGCCGATCCGCGCGTTGGGCGGCAGCGACAGCTGCGGCAGTTCGCAAGCGGGCCATTGGTTCGGCGGCGTGCGCACCCGCACTTTTACCTGTACCGGTTCACCGCTGAACTTGCCCTGGATGAAGCTTTCGATTTGCGTCGCCAGATCGTCGGCGCGCGCGTTCAGACTGCACAGCAGGCCGATAAGCAGCAGCATTTTACCTTTCATCGTCATCTTCTCAAGCTTCATCGGGATACGCGTAAGTGTACCCGCAGCGCGCGCAGGCTAAGCAGATAAATAGCGCCCCATTTTGCGTTTATTCCCGCGATAGGGTGGCGCAGGGGGCGTTTATGCTGTCGACTCCAAATTCTAACCTCGCGGAGGGAGCATGCTCGACAAACTGGACGCGGCTCTGCGCTTTGGCCAAGAGGCGCTGAACTTGCGCGCCCAGCGGCAGGAAATTCTGGCCGCCAACATCGCCAACGCAGACACGCCGGGTTATCAGGCGCGGGATATCGATTTCGCCAGCCAATTGAACAAGGTGCTGGAGCAGGGGCGCGTCAGCGGCAACGGCATGGCGCTCAACCTGACGGCGGCGCGCCACATCCCGGCGCAGACCCTGCAGCCGCCACAGCTCGATCTGCTGTTCCGAGTGCCGGACCAGCCGTCGATGGACGGCAACACGGTGGACATGGATCGCGAACGCACCAACTTTGCCGATAACAGCCTGAAATATCAGACCGACCTGACGCTGCTCAATGGGCAGATCAAAGGGATGATGTCCGTGCTGCAACAAGGATAAGGCGCATGTCTTTACTGAATATTTTTGATATCTCCGGCTCGGCGTTATCGGCGCAATCCCAGCGCATGAACGTCAGCGCCAGCAACATGGCCAACGCCGACAGCGTGACCGGCCCGGACGGCGAACCTTACCGCGCCAAGCAGGTGGTGTTCCAGGTCGCGGCGGCGCCGGGGCAACCGACCGGCGGCGTGCGCGTCGCCCAGGTGGTGGACGATCCGGCGCCCGAGCGTCTGGTGTATCAGCCGGGCAACCCGCTGGCGGACGCCAAGGGGTATGTGCGCATGCCGAATGTCGACGTGGTAGGGGAAATGGTCAACACCATCTCCGCTTCCCGCAGCTACCAGGCCAACGTCGAGGTGCTCAACACCACCAAGTCGATGATGATGAAGACCCTGACGCTGGGTCAGTAACCGGAGCTTCCCATGGCTATTGCCGCAACCACCAACGAGTCGTTGGATAACACCGTCATCGGTAACAACAGCAAAAATACCAACAGCCAGGATCTGCACAACAGCTTCCTGACGCTGCTGGTGGCGCAGTTGAAAAACCAGGATCCGACCAATCCGATGCAGAACAACGAGCTGACGTCGCAGCTGGCGCAGATCAACACCGTTCAGGGTATCGAAAAGCTTAACACCACGCTGGGGTCGATCTCCGGCCAGATCAACAGCAACCAGTCGCTGCAAGCCACCGCGCTGATCGGTCACGGCGTGATGGTGCCAGGCAACAACATTCTGGTCGGCAGCAAGGATGGCAAGGTCAGCACCACGCCGTTCGGCGTGGAACTGGAGCGCGCCGCCGATCAGGTGACCGCCACCATCACCAACGCCAGCGGGCAGGTGGTGCGCACCATTGAAATCGGCGGCCTGACCGCCGGCGTGCACGCCTTCACCTGGGACGGCTCGCTGGATGACGGCTCCACCGCGCCCGACGGCGCCTACAAAGTGGCGATTAACGCCAAAGGCAACGGCGAGCAACTGGTGGCGCGCAGCCTGCACTTCGGGCTGGTGAACGGCGTGATCCGCGACGGCAACGGTGCCAAGCTGGATCTCGGCCTGGCGGGCAACGCCACCCTGGAAGACGTGCGACAGATCTTATAACCCCAAGCATCAGGCTCAATCGGACGATAGCCTGACCACTATTCGGAGAATAACATGGCCTTTTCTCAGGCAGTCAGCGGCTTGAACGCGGCAGCAACCAACCTGGACGTGATCGGTAACAACATCGCCAACTCCGCGACTGCGGGCTTCAAATCCGGCAGCGTCTCCTTCGCCGACATGTTCGCCGGTTCGCAGGTCGGGCTGGGCGTCAAAGTGTCCGGCATCACCCAAAACTTCAAGGGCGGCACCACCACCGGCACCAGCCGCGCGCTGGATGTGGCCATCAACGGCAACGGCTTTTTCCGCATGCAGGATAAAGATGGCGGCATCTTCTATACCCGCAACGGCCAGTTCAAGCTGGACGAGAACCGCAACCTGACCAACATGCAGGGCCTGCAGCTGACCGGCTACCCGGCGGCCGGCTCTCCGCCGACCATCCAGCAGGGCGCCAACCCGGTGCCGCTGAGCATTCCTGAAGGCATGATGAACGCCAAGGCGTCCACCTCCGGCGAGATGGTGGCCAACCTGAAGTCCACCCATAAAGTGCCGGAGAACAAGACCTTCGATCCGACCAAACAGGACAGCTACAACTACGTCAACACCATCACCGCCTACGACTCGCTGGGCAACGCGCACAACATCAACGCCTACTTTGTGAAGACCGAAGACAACAAGTGGCAGGTCTACACCCAGGACGGCAGCGCGGCTCCGGTGGATGCCGGCACCATGGAGTTCAGCACCAGCGGCAACCTGGTCAAAACCACCAGCACCAACGGCGCGCCGGGCGAGTTCAGCATGGTGATCCCGATGGCCGCCAAAGACGGCGCGCCGGCGCAAAACTTCACCCTGAGCTTCGCCGGCAGCATGCAGCAGAACGTGGGCAGCGACTCGGTGAGCAAAGTGGCGCAGGACGGCTATGCCGCCGGTGAATACACCAACTTCCAGATCAACAACGACGGCACAGTGGTGGGCATCTATTCCAACCAGCAGACTCAAGTGCTGGGCCAGATCGTCATGGCCAACTTCTCCAACCCGGAAGGGCTGGCGTCGCAGGGCGATAACGTGTGGCAGGAAACCGGCGCGTCCGGTCAGCCGCGCGTCGGTCTGTCGGGCGGCGGCGGCTTCGGTAAGCTGACCAGCGGCGCGCTGGAGTCTTCCAACGTCGATCTGAGCCAGGAGCTGGTGAACATGATCGTCGCACAGCGTAACTACCAGTCCAACGCCCAGACCATCAAGACGCAGGACTCCATCCTGCAGACGCTGGTTAGCCTGCGCTGATAGGGCCGAGTTATGGATCACGCGATTTATACCGCGATGGGCGCGGCGCGCCAAACGCTGGAACAGCAGTCCATTACCGCCAACAACCTGGCCAATGCGTCGACGCCGGGCTTTCGCGCCCAGCTCGCCGCATTGCGCGCGGTGCCGGTCGACGGGCCGAGCCTGGCGACCCGCACATTGGTAACCGCGTCGACGCCGGGCGCCGACATGAGCCAGGGGGCGCTGAACTACACGGCGCGCCCGCTGGACGTGGCGCTGCAGCAGGACGGTTTCCTGGCGGTGAGCCTGCCGGGCGGCGGTGAGGCCTATACCCGCAACGGCAACATTCAGATTTCCTCCACCGGGCAGTTGACGGTGCAGGGGATGCCGGTGATGGGCGACGGCGGCCCAATCGAGGTGCCGCCGTCGGCGGAGATCACCATCGCGGCCGACGGCACCATTTCGGCGCTGAACGCCGGCGATCCGCCGAACACCATCGCGCAGATCGGCCGCCTGAAGCTGGTGAAGGCCGATGCACGCGAAGTGATGCGCGGTGACGACGGGCTGTTCCGCCTGACGCCGGAAACCCAACAGCAGCGCGGCAATCAGTTGCAAAACGATCCGCAGGTGCGGGTGATGCCCGGGGTGCTGGAAGGCAGCAACGTCAAGCCGATGGAGACCATGGTCGACATGATCGCCAACGCCCGCCGTTTTGAAATGCAAATGAAGGTCATCCACAGCGTGGATGAAAACGAACAGCGTGCCAACTCACTGCTCTCAGTGAGCTAAGCAGCAAGGAAATAACCGATGATTCCATCCTTATGGATTGCCAAAACCGGTCTGGACGCGCAGCAGACCAACATGGACGTGATCGCCAACAACCTGGCGAACGTCAGCACTAACGGCTTCAAGCGCCAGCGTGCGGTATTTGAAGATCTGCTGTACCAGACCATGCGTCAGCCGGGCGCGCAGTCCTCCGAGCAGACTACGCTGCCTTCCGGTCTGCAGATCGGCACCGGCGTGCGTCCGGTGGCGACCGAGCGTCTGCACAGCCAGGGCAACCTGTCGCAAACCAACAACAGTAAAGACGTCGCCATCAAGGGACAGGGTTTCTTCCAGGTGATGCTGCCGGACGGCACCCAGGCCTACACCCGCGACGGGTCGTTCCAGATCGATCAGAACGGCCAGTTGGTCACCTCCAGCGGTTTCCAGGTGCAGCCGGCGATCACCATTCCGGCGAACGCGCTGTCCATCACCGTCGGCCGCGACGGCATCGTCAGCGTCACCCAGCAGGGGCAAACCGCCGCCCAGCAGGTGGGCCAACTGACGCTGACGACCTTTGTCAACGACAGCGGTCTGGAGAGCGTGGGCGAGAACCTGTATCAGGAAACCGAAAGCTCGGGCGCGCCGAACGAGAGCACGCCGGGGCTGAACGGCGCCGGTCTGCTGTATCAGGGCTACGTGGAGACCTCCAACGTTAACGTGGCGGAAGAGCTGGTCAACATGATCCAGACTCAGCGCGCTTACGAGATCAACAGCAAAGCGGTATCGACCTCCGATCAGATGCTGCAAAAGCTGACGCAACTGTAATCTGTCCTTGACGGGCCAGGCATGCCGCGCCCGTCATTCTCTTTCGTGAAACAAAGGCGATACCCGTGGTAACCACATATTCGATGGCAATCCTGCCGCGGCAGGGACAACGCTGGCTGGCGGGAATGGTGATGCTGACGCTGAGCGGCTGCGCTTATATTCCGCACAAACCGCTAGTGGACGGCGCGACCACGGCGCAACCCGCGCCGGCCAGCGCGCCGATGCCGAACGGCTCGATCTTCCAGACGGTGCAGCCGATGAACTACGGCTATCAGCCGCTGTTCGAAGATCGCCGGCCGCGCAACGTCGGCGACACCCTGACCATCGTGCTGCAGGAAAACGTCAGCGCCAGCAAAAGCTCCTCCGCCAACGCCAGCCGCAACGGCGCCAGCAAGTTCGGCGTCGCCACCTCGCCGCGTTACCTCGACGGCCTGTTGGGCAATGCGCGCGCCGATATGGACATTTCCGGCGACAGCACCTTCGGCGGCAAGGGCGGCGCCAACGCCAACAACACCTTCAACGGCACCATCACGGTGACGGTCAACCAGGTGCTGGCCAACGGCAACCTGCACGTGGTGGGGGAAAAGCAGATCGCCATCAACCAGGGCACCGAATTCATCCGCTTCTCCGGCGTCGTCAACCCGCGCACCATCAGCGGCAACAACTCGGTGACCTCGACGCAGGTGGCGGACGCGCGTATCGAATACGTCGGCAATGGCTATATCAACGAAGCGCAGACCATGGGCTGGCTGCAGCGCTTCTTCTTAAATGTTTCACCGTTCTAAGGATTGACTGATGCTGAAAAAATGGTTTATCGCGCTGTGCGTCGGGCTGGTGTGCTTGCCGGCGGCGGCGGAGCGCATCCGCGATCTGGTGACGGTGCAGGGCGTGCGAGACAACGCCCTGATCGGCTACGGCCTGGTGGTGGGGCTGGACGGCTCCGGCGACCAGACCATGCAGACGCCGTTCACCACCCAAAGCTTGAGCAACATGCTGTCGCAGCTGGGCATCACCGTGCCGCCGGGCACCAACATGCAGCTGAAAAATGTGGCGGCGGTGATGGTGACCGCCAAACTGCCGCCGTTCTCACGCGCTGGGCAGAACATCGACGTGGTGGTTTCTTCGATGGGCAACGCCAAGAGCCTGCGCGGCGGCACCTTGCTGATGACGCCGCTCAAAGGCGTGGATAATCAGGTCTATGCGCTGGCGCAGGGCAACGTGCTGGTCGGCGGCGCGGGCGCGGCGGCCGGCGGCAGCAGCGTGCAGGTCAACCAGCTGGCGGGCGGGCGCATCAGCAATGGCGCCACCATCGAGCGCGAGCTGCCGACCACCTTCGGCAGCGGCGGCGTTCTCAACCTTCAGCTGAACGACGAGGATTTCACGCTGGCGCAGCAGATCAGCGACGCCATCAACCGCCAACGCGGCGGCGGCACCGCGACGCCGCTCGACGCCCGCACGATCCAGGTGCTGGTGCCGCAGGGCAACAGCTCTCAGGTGCGCTTCCTGGCGGAGATTCAAAACATCACCGTCAACGTCGGGGCGATGGACGCCAAAGTGATCATCAACTCGCGCACCGGTTCGGTCGTGATGAACCGCGATGTGATCCTCGATTCTTGCGCCGTCGCCCAGGGCAACCTGTCGGTGGTGGTCGATCGGCAGAACACCGTCAGCCAACCGACGACGCCGTTCGGCGGCGGCCAGACGGTGGTGACGCCTAACACCCAGATTTCGGTGCAACAGCAGGGCGGATCGCTGCAGAAAGTGAACGCCAGCGCCAACCTGAACAACGTGATCCGGGCGCTGAACGCGCTGGGCGCCACGCCGATCGATCTGATGTCGATCCTGCAGGCGATGCAGAGCGCCGGCTGCCTGCGCGCCAAGCTGGAAATCATCTGATGGCCGGCGATCTGATGGCGATGTCGGGCGCGGCCTATGACGCCCAGGCGCTGAACGGCCTGAAGCGCGACGCGGCGGTCGACCCGCAGGGCAACCTCAAGCAGGTGGCGCAGCAGGTAGAAGGCATGTTCGTGCAGATGATGCTGAAAAGCATGCGTTCCGCCTTGCCGCAGGACGGGGTGTTGAGCAGCGACCAAACGCGGCTGTATACCTCGATGTACGACCAGCAAATCGCCCAGCAGATGTCGCAAAAAGGGCTGGGGCTGGCCGAGATGATGGTCAAGCAGATGAGCAACGCCAACGCGGTGCCGAGCGAAACGGCGGGCCTGTCGCCGATGGCGCTGGACAACGAGGTGCTGCAAACGCTGCCGAACCAGGCACTGGAGCAAATGGTGCGCCGGGCGATGCCGAAGGCCCCGCCGGCCGCCGCGCCGCTGTCGCTCAACAACGGCAACTTCGTCGCTCGCCTGTCGATACCGGCGAAGGTCGCCAGCCAGCAGAGCGGCATTCCGCATCAGCTGATCGTCGCGCAGGCGGCGCTGGAGTCCGGTTGGGGGCAGCGCGAAATCCCGACATCAGACGGCACGCCGAGCTACAACCTGTTTGGCATCAAGGCCGGCGGCAGCTGGAACGGGCCGGTGACGGAGATCACCACCACCGAGTTCGAACAGGGTGCGGCGAAGAAGGTGAAGGCGAAGTTCCGCGTCTACGGTTCCTATGTGGAAGCGATCGCCGATTACGTCAAGCTGTTGACCAACAACCCGCGCTACGCCGATGTGGCCGCTGCGCGCAGCCCGGAGCAGGCGGCGCATGCGCTGCAACGCGCCGGGTATGCCACCGACCCGCAGTACGCCAGCAAACTGGTCAGCGTGATTCAGCAGATGAAGAACGCGGGGGAGCAGGCGGTGAAAGCCTATACCCACGATCTGAACGATTTGTTCTAAATCCCCGTCATTCTTGACGCCGCAGCGGCGTTGATTGCACAAGCTCGCCCCGGTCACTTGGCTTAACCAAGCTCCCGGGGTCTCCCTTGCTTGTCGTCTTGCTGCGGCGCCAATTATTTAGGGGATAGGCGGTAATGGAGGCTCGCTGGATGCTGACCGCATTGCCGCTTTTTTTCCTCAAGTTCTTCTCATTTTTGCCGATAACCGAAACAGGCTGAGCGAACAGGCTCAGCAGCTCAATTAAGAACCCTGTGGGCCACCGGCGCCGCAGCATAAGGAATTCCGATGTCCAATAGCTTAATCAATACCGCGATGAGCGGGCTGAATGCGGCTCAGGTGGCGCTCAGTACCGTCAGCAACAACATCTCTAACTACAACGTGGCGGGCTACAACCGCCAGACCGCGATCCTGGCGCAGAATGGCGGCATGGCCACCATGAGCGGCTTTATCGGCAACGGCGTGACCGTCACCAGCGTCAACCGCGAATACAACCAGTTCATCACCAACCAGCTGCGCGGCGCACAAAGCGCGTTCGGGGCGCAAAACGCCTATTACGAGAAGATTTCACAGATCGACAACCTGTTGGCGAGCAAGACCAACCCGCTGTCGACCAACATGCAGGACTTCTTTACCAACCTGCAGAACCTGGTGAGCAACGCCGGTGACGACGCCGCGCGCCAGACGGTGCTGGGCAAGGCTAACGGCCTGGTGAACCAGTTCAACAATACCGATAAATTCCTGCGCGACATGGATAACGGCGTTAATCAGCAGATCAGCGATACGGCGCAGCAGATCAACAGCTACGGCCAACAGATCGCCAAGCTGAACGACGAGATCACCCGTTTGCGCGGCAGCGCCGCCGGCGAGCCGAATGCGTTGCTGGATCAGCGCGATCAGCTGGTCACCGAATTGAACCAGCTGGTGGGCGTACAGGTCACGCAGCAGGACGGCGACGCCTATACCGTCTCCTTCGCCAACGGCTTGACGCTGGTGCAGGGCAGCAACACCTATCAGGTGGAAGCCGTGCCTTCCAGCAGCGATCCTTCCCGTCTGACCATCGGCTATAACCGCGGCAACGGCGCCAGCGAAGTGCCGGAAGGCCAGATCACCAGCGGCACGCTGAGCGGCGTGCTGAAATTCCGCAGCGAAACGCTGGACGGCGTGCGCAATCAACTGGGCCAGTTGGCGCTGGCGATGGCGGACAGCTTTAACCAACAGCATCGCGCCGGCTTCGATCTGAACGGCGATGCGGGCGGCGACTTCTTCAGCTTCAGCGGCGGCCGGGTGGTGGATAACACCCGCAACACCGGCGACGCGTCGCTGTCGGTCGCTTACACCGATACCGGCAAGGTGAAGGCCAACGATTATCGCGTCGAGTTCGACGGCAGCAACTGGCAGGTCAGCCGCCTGCCGGACAACGTGAAAGTCAACGCGACGCCGGGCACCAGCGCCGACGGCAAACCGACGCTGAACTTCGACGGGTTGGAAGTGAGCATCGACGGCAATGCGCAAGCCAAAGACAGCTTCACCGTGAAGCCGGTCAGCGACGTGGCGGGCAACCTGAAAGTGGCCATCACCGATTCGTCCAAGATCGCCGCCGCCGGTAAAGACGACAGCGGGCGCGGCGATAACGAAAACGCCAAGAAGCTGCTGGATCTGCAGACCAAAAACCTGGTGGACGGCAAGGCGACCCTGAGCGGCGCTTACGCCGGCATCGTCAGCGGCGTCGGCAACCAGACCGCTGCCGCCAAGGCCATCGCCACGTCGCAGGCCAAGATCGTCACGCAACTGGGCGCGCAACAGCAGTCGATGTCCGGCGTCAACCTTGACGAAGAGTATGGCGAGCTGCTGCGTTTCCAGCAGTACTACATGGCCAACGCGCAGGTGATTCAGACCGCCAGCTCGCTGTTCGACGCGCTGCTGAATATTCGTTGATTTCATTGTTAATCGGCGCCGATAACGGCGCCGGTCGCTCAGAGTAAGGAACCCACAGCATGCGCATGAGCACCAGCATGATGTACCAACAGAACATGAACGGCATCACGGGCAACCAGTCGCTGTTCATGAAGGCGGCCGAGCAGCTTTCTTCGGGCAAGCGGGTGATCAACCCGTCCGACGATCCGCTGGCGGCGTCACGCGCGGTGATGTTGTCGCAATCGCAGGCGGAAAACAGCCAGTACACGCTGGCGCGCACCTTCGCTCGTCAGAACGTGTCGATGGAAGAAACGGTATTGGCCGGCGCGACCTCCACCATCGCGGACATGAAGGCGCTGATCGTCAACGCCGGCGGCACCGAAAGCGATAACGATCGCCAGTCGCTGGCCACCCAGCTGCAGGGGCTGAAAGATCAGCTGCTGAATCAGGCCAACAGCACCGACGGCAACGGCCGCTATATGTTCGGCGGATACGTGAACGACAAGGCGCCGTTCGTCGATAACGGCGGCACCGTCAGCTATCAGGGCGGCGACAAGACGGTTCAGCAGAAAGTGGACGCCAACCGCACCATGACCATCGGCCATACCGGCAACGCGGTGTTCATGTCGTTGACCAGCAACCCTAAGCCCGAGCCGGACGGCAGCGCGCCGGTCAGCAACGTATTCGAGAGCATCGATATCGCGCTGAACGCGCTGAAAACCCCGCTGCAGGGCGCCGACGAGGCCACCAAGCAGCAGGTGAACGATGCGCTGGCGAAAGCCAACCGCGGCCTGGACAACTCCTACAACAACGTGCTGAGCGTGCGCGCCGAGCTGGGCAGCCAGCTGCAGGAGATGGATCAACTGGACAGCATCGGTAAAGAGCGTGACATGACCAACCAGATCCAGATGAGCGCGTTGACGGATGCCGACCTGGCCGAGTCTATCTCGTCTTATTTCATGCAGCAGGCGGCGCTGCAGGCGTCGTATAAAACCTTCAGCGATATGCAGGGCATGTCGCTGTTCCAGATGAATCGTTAAGAGCAATACCCCGTTGCCTGACCGCGACGGGTTTCCCTTTAGTGCGCTTAGAAAACGCCTTCTCCGCCCCGCGGGGAGGGAGGCTTCTTGAAACCGGGCGCACTCGTTTGGCGCGTCACTCGTTCTCCCACTACTGACTGAGTGACGCGCCGTTTTTTCATCAGGAAAGTAATAATAAGATTGTCACCGCTGTTTAATGCGTAACGGCATTATTGAAATCAGTGGCGGAAAAATCGCGATGGGTATTATTTTCCTGACGATAAATAGCGCTGCTATTTCTTTTTCTTCTCCACTTTCCATTTTCCGCCGTCGGCCGTCTCGGTAAACGAAACTCTAAACTTGTTGCTTTTCCAGTGGGTCAAACCGAATAACCGGCGTGCTTTGCGGTTGCTTTTCGCTTTAATCATGAACTCGCTCCTGTGGTTAGCAAAGGTCGATGCTGCGCCCTGCAGCCGGCGGGCGCATTTATTCAGGGTGTAAGTTATCTGTCGCGCATTTAACCCTGCGTGACTGCGTTATTTTTTATTTTCACTTGGGAGTCAACGTTTTTATCGCCGCTGATGGCTAGCGTGGTACAAGCGATATTTCTGTTGCCGGGTCTATTCTAGGTCGGGGTTTTATTTATTCAAGCCGCCGGAGACATTTGAACCTTAATCCGGATAAAAGCCGTTTCTCAGGCTTTTGTCCCAAGAAAGCGTTTTTATTGCCATTTTGTCTTAGGCGGAAGAGGGGGAAGGAAGGGGCCGCCGGATTCAGAAGGTCATGCCGCCGATCACCGCCGCCAATCGATCGAACACTTCGCCGAACAGGTGTTCGCAGAACGGCGCCAGCATCGGCATCATCATGCCCAGCGTCATGATGCCGAAGGTCATGGTGACCGGGAAGCCGATCACGAAGACCGACAGCTGCGGCGTCATGCGGTTGAGCAGGCCGAGCGCCATGTTGAGCGTCAGCAGCAGGCAGATCAGCGGCAGCGCCAGCATCATGCCGTTGATGAAGATCAGCGAGCCGACCTGAGTCAGCACCAGGAAGCCGTTGCCGTTCAGCGGCTGCGTTTGGACAGGCAGGGTGTGGAAGCTGTCCGCCAGCAGCGAAATCAGCCACAGATGGCCGTCAAAGCTGAGGAACAGCAGCATCGCCAGCAGGTTGAGCAGGCGCGCCAGCACCGGCATGTTCGGGCCGCCGCTGGGATCGAAGAAGGTGGCGAATGACAGGCCCATCTGCATGCCGATCACTTCGCCCGCCAGGCGCACCGCCGCGAAGGCGAACTGCATGGTCAATCCCAGCGCCACGCCGATCAGAATCTGTTGGATCGCCAGCCACAGGCCGGCGGCGGAGAAGATCGGGATATTGCTGGCGGGCAGCGTCGGCGCGATCAGAATGACGATCAGCCCGCCAAGGCCGATTTTGACCTTTTTGCTGATCTGCTTTTCGCTGAATATCGGCGCGGTGCCGATCAGCGCCAGAATGCGCAGCAGCGGCCAAAAATAGTGGCTTAGCCAGACGGTGAGCTGGGCGCTGTCGAAAGTGAGCACGGTCAGCCGATCAGGGTAGGCAGGTTGCTGAACAGGGTGCGCATGTAGTCCAGCAACAGGTTCAGCATCCAGGGGCCGGCGATGATGATGGTGGCCACCACCGCCAGAATTTTAGGGATGAACGACAGCGTCATTTCGTTGATCTGGGTGGCGGCCTGCAGCAGGCTGACGACCAGGCCGCTGATCAGCGCCGCCAGCAGCAGCGGGGCGGCCAGCGCCAGCGCGACTTTCATCGCCTCGGTGCCGAGCGCCATAACCGATTCAGGTGTCATCTCGCGTTCTCCGGTCAGGGGTTACGAATAGAAGCTCTGCGCCAGCGAGCCGAGCAGCAGCTGCCAGCCATCGACCAGCACGAACAGCATCAGCTTGAACGGCAGCGAGATAGTGGCCGGCGGCACCATCATCATCCCCAGCGCCATCAGCACGCTGGCGACCACCAGGTCGATGATCAAGAACGGAATAAACACCGTAAAGCCGATCTGGAAGGCGGTTTTCAGTTCACTGGTGACGTAGGCGGGCAGCAGGATGCGCATCGGCACCGCTTCCGGGCCGGCCAGCGGCGGCTGATTGGCCAGTCTGGCGTACAGCGCCAGGTCGGTTTCGCGCGTTTGCCGCAGCATGAATTCGCGCAGCGGCTGCGCGCCTTTATCCAGCGCGACCTCCAGCCCGATCTTGTCCTGGCTGAACGGCAGATAGGCGTCCTGATAAACCTTGTCGAACACCGGCGACATGATGAAGAAGGTCAGGAACAGCGCCAGCCCCAGCATCACTTGGTTCGGCGGCGCCGACGGCGTGCCCAGCGCGTTGCGCAGCAGGCCGAGCACGATGATGATGCGGGTGAAGCTGGTCATCATCAGCAGCATGGCCGGCAGGAAGGTCAGTGAAGTCAACAGCACCAGCGTCTGCACCGGCAGCGACCAGCTTTGGCCGCCATTGGCCAGCGGCTGGCTGATCAGCCCCGGCAGTTGTGCAAAAGCCGCCGGGCTGATCAGCAGCAGGGCGGCGGGGAGCCAAACCGCCGGGCGGCGGACGAGGGTATGAAGAGTCGAGGTCATGCCGATTTTTCCGGGCGTTTCAGAACTTTTTGCATCAGTTGACGGAAGTCCGCCGGTGTCGCCGCGTCGGCCGCGCCCTCGTCTTTCGGCGGGGCGGGCAGGGTGTGCAGCGGGGTGATCTGCTGGGCGGTGACGCCCAATACCAGCAAGGTGTCGTCGACTTCCACCACCACCACGCGTTCGCGCTGCCCGACCTGACAACTGGCGCGCAGGTTGAGCAGTTTGTTGTTGCGCGCCTGCGGGGCGAAACCCAGCCGACGGAACAGCCAACCGGCCAGCAGGATCAGCAGCAGAATGCCGCCGAGCGCGCTGCTGACCTGCATCAACACCGAACCGGCCGGCAAGGCCGGCGCGGCGGGGTGTTGGGTGCTTTGGACGGTAACGGGCGCCGCGGCGGTCATCAGCGGCTCAGTCGACGCATGCGTTCGGAGGGGGTGATGATGTCGGTGATGCGCACGCCGAACTTGTCGGCCACCACCACCACTTCACCTTGTGCGATCAGGTAACCGTTGATCAGGATATCCAGCGGTTCGCCGGCCAGGCCGTCCAGCGCCACCACTGAGCCTTGCGACAGGCGCAACAGCTCTTTGATGGTCATCTTGGTGCGCCCCAGTTCCACGGTCAGCTTGACCGGAATATCCAGGATCAGGTCGATATCCTGCAGGCTGCCGAGCGCATCCTGAGCTTCCAGCGACTTGAACACCCCTTCGGTGCTCGCGCCGGATTTCTCTGAAGACTGCTGCTCGTTAAACGCATCAGCCCACAGATCGTCTACGGATTCCTTTCCTTCGCCAGACGGTTGCTTAGGATCACTCATTGGGCTGTTCCTCACTCAGAGCATTCAAAATAGGGTTAATCAAATGTTCAACACGCAGGGCGTATTGCCCGTTCAACGTGCCGTATTGGCTGGTCAGAACCGGTACGCCGTCCACATGGGCGATCAGGCGTTCCGGCTTGTCTATCGGTAATACATCGCCCGGTTGCAGCTTCAGGACTTTCGACAGCCGCATCGGGATATCGACGAAGTTGGCGATCAGTTCCAGTTCGGAATGCTGCACCTGCTTCACCAGGGTTTCGCGCCAGTGGCTGTCTTCCTGCCGCGAGTTTTCCAGCGGCGGGTTGGTCAACAGCTCGCGCAGCGGTTCG
>NZ_JVEL01000299.1:0-4216 GCF_001076875.1 Serratia sp. 506_PEND | reverse complement strand
TTTCTGGGGCGTTGAGCGTCTGTTCTGGCAACAGAAACGAAGAGATCCTTATCTGGTGGAATTTCGTTGGCCATACCAAGGCTGAAATTACTCGGGCTCAGCATGATTGGGAACAAGGCGCGCCGCGTTTCCCGACGGTTAGCGGTTATTCTGGTGAGCGCATGACCGCACCACGCCTGCCTTGGAACGATGTTTGATAGCGTTAGGATATAATCGCCGCGATTATTCGGCTTATTTCGCTCTAATAAGGCGTAATTAATGTGATCGCGGCTCCAGCTTTACGACAATATAAGGGTTCTCGGCGGAAAAGTGATCTGGCGCATATAACGACAGTGAGAAGAAGTTTAGGATAATCCTCAGGAAGTCAGGTTGTCTCCCGTTAGTCAGATGTCAGTGAGGTCATTATGAGCCAGGTACTTTATCGTGCAAGATTGTCCCATGTCGTGGTTGCCACGGCGCTGTTTTGGGTCTCTGTCGCGGCATTGTTGGTCGCCGTATTAAACTAACCTCAAAAAATGACTCCTGCATAAACCCGCTTCGGCGGGTTTTTTTATCTCCGCCGATAGGGTGGTGAGCGAAGGAGTTTATAATTGATGACATCTTCAATAAACGACTGGAACCACCATGAAGTTCTTTGCCGATATTTTGCTGCTGCTCATCGTAGCGCTCCATCTTTATATCCTGGTGTTGGAAATGTTCCTGTGGCGTACGCCACTCGGCAGGCGCGCATTCGGCACAACGGCGGAGTTCGCCGCAGCCACGCGGGTGTTGGCCGCCAATCAGGGGTTGTACAACGGCTTTCTGGCCTTGGGGTTGGCATGGAGCTACTGGCGTGAGGATATGGCACTGCAGCTGTTCTTTCTCGGGTGTGTGCTGGCGGCCGGGGTGTTCGGCGGGTTGAGCGCCAGCCGCAAAATTCTGTGGGTGCAGGCGCTGCCGGCCGCGATCGCGATGCTGGCGGTCTGGGGGGCGCGTTANCCCGCCGATTTGCGGCGGGCTTCAGGCGGATTTTTGGTGAATGACGTGCAGCGGCGGATCGATGTGCAGATCAACGCTCAAATCCTGGCGGAAATCATAGGGTGTGATATTAAAACGCTTTCTGAACATGTAGGTGAAGTGGGACTGAGAACCGAAGCCAAAGTCCAGGGCGATGTCGAAGATCGACGCTTCACTGCTGCGCAGTTGATAGACCGCGCCGGCCAGACGGCGTTCGCGAATGTATTTACCGAGCGAAATCCCTGTCGCTTCTTTGAACAGCTTCTGCATGTGCCACAGCGAGTAGCCGGAGTACTCGGCCAGCTCTTCGAGATGGATCACTCGTCCGAGGTGAGTTTCGACCCATTTGCTGAGGGCGCAGACCAACGAGAGGTGGTGTTCTTGTATCATCAGTGCGTCAGTGTGAGACCTACATAGCGGTGAAGTATACACAACTTGCCGCCGTGGACAAAAATGCCGCCGGTGACGGGGGGCAATTATTCGGAAAAACCGTTTGACCGCCGCTTGTCAGCCGAAAGGAAAAACGGCTAATCTGGGACTGTCGCCGCCGCGGTGGGGGACGCAAAGAAAGCCGCAGCAAGAACCGCCAAAACAGAGTCAGCCGTAACAACTCAACGTTGATGGGGTGATCGCATGTTAATGACAGTGATTATTACTCTGGTTGTAATCGTGGGCGTCGGCGCTTTTATGGCGACGCCGGTGATGAGCATGAAAAATGCGGAAGGTGTGGGAGGTGAAGAACCGTGAGAGCAAGAAGACAGGCACGCCGCTGAGCGGGGCGAGCGCTAATCGGGAAAGCCTGGGTCAGAAACCCGGGCTTTTTGTTGCGTAACCGCTCAAACGTTTTTCCGCTCGACGGTTTCCTCTCCCCAATAAAGCTGGTCGGCGGTGGTTTTGGCAAAGGCCTTCTCCAGCGCCTCATCACTGCCTTCTTCCCAGATTTTCTGCGCCAACACTTCATCGTTCCCTGCCAGCTCAAAAATGGCTTCGGCGATTTCCACCGAAGTTTCACGCACTGTCGCCCAGGATTTCACATTGTGATTCGCCATAACTTTCTCCTGTTGGTTGTGGCTTGTGGGTGGTTTTTACCACCGCCATGCAGCAAGTATAGGCCAATCCGCCGCAGGCTTTTGCCCGCCGGTGCGCAGAATGGGGGAAAAAGACGGGGAGAGCGGGCAATGGCGCGGACGCCATGCTATTCTGTGCGGCGTTTGAATCAAGAAGGAAATTTATTATGTCTGACATGCTGAGCAACGAGCAGGAACTGGCTTCCGATCTGGTCGCTTGCCAACTGGTCATCAAACAGATTCTGGACGTTATCGACGTGATTGCGCCGACCGAAGTGCGCGACAAGATGGCGGGTCAGCTCAAAAGCATCGATTTCTCCACGCATCCTGCCGGCGCCGATCCGGTGACCCGCCGAGCGATTGACAAGGCGATTGCGCTGATCGAGATGAAGTTTACCCGCAACTGAGGCGGGGCCGCCGCAGAGCGGCGGCGTCGGGCGGTGGCGGTTAATCCACCACCGTTTCGATTTTCTTGAACAGCGGGCAGTCGGCTACGCCGATGAAACCGTTGTCGCCATTCACGTACTGGGCGATCGCCACGTTGCGCGCCGTCAGGTATTTGCACTGCAATCCCAACCCGCCAACGTTTTTGTTGCTGCCGATCAGCACGCCGTAGCCCGAGATCAAAAAGCCGCCGTAAATGACCGCCAACACCAATACCCACTTAATCAATTTGCTCATCGTATTTCCTCGTTATCCCTGAGGGTTCATCTAGCCACGGCGCCTATGCGAGGGCAAGGGTAACAGTCTGAAAACCGGGCGATAGCCAGAAATCTAAACGGAAAGTTAAACTTCGTTTAACTTCGCTGTGATAACATGCGCGATAGATTACCAAGATAACAATGAGGCTGCTAAATTTGTTGCGAAAAAAAATCCTCGTGATAATGACGGCCGTCGCTGCCTGCCTGTTTTTCTACCTGCTGGCGCTGGACAGCTATTGCGACGATGGTGGAAATTTTGCGTTGGGCATCTGTTCGGTGACCCGCTTCGTGCCCTGGTAAGCAATTTTTGGCAGGGATGTTCGCACGGCCGCCGCGAGTGTTAAGATGGCGGCCTGAATTTCGCAGTAGATAGGGTTGTCCATGTACGATTTAGGTTTTGGCCAGAACGGCCTGTTGTCGCTGGCCCTCGCCGCCGTGGCGTTGCTGGCCGGGCTGTGGGTCTGGTTCCTGGTGAACCGCGCCAGCGTGCGCGCCAACGAGCAGATTCGCCTGCTGCAGGAGATTGCCGAGCAACAACGCCAGCAAACTGCGCTGTTGAAGCGTATGGCGCACCGCGCCGGCGCAGACGGCGCCGCTGCTGCTGACGACGATCTCAACCCCGCGCTGGATTTCAAAGGTTTCATCCCCGAACGTTGAGCATGATGCCCCGGCCGACGGCTGCGTCGCCGGGGCGCCTCAGTAAAACACCATGCCCTGATACGGCTTTTCCCGGCATGCCGCCAGGCGGCTGGCCAAATCGCCGGCATGGATCTCCAATTGATGCCCATCGGGATCGAGAAAATAGAGTGATTCGCCTTCGCTGCGATTGCTTTTCCACTCTTCGACGCCGGCCTGGCGCAACCGCTCGCTGACCTGCTCAATGTGTTCCGGCGCAACGCTGAAGGCGTAATGGGTGTAATCGCGCTCGCGTTGTTGCATGCGCGTTTCATCCAGCGACAGGCATAGCCACAACGGCCCTAACGAAAGATAGGCGCCGCCTTGCCAGCGGGCGTGCGGGATAAATCCCAACAGATGACGATAAAAATCGAAGCTGCGATCGAGATTGCTGACGGCGAGCGTCAGATGGTTAAGGCCGGTCAACATACATGCGTTCTCTGGGCGCTGAACAGGGCGAAAAGTTTACGCAGGCGCTAAGGAAAGATAAAGGGGACAAAGCATTAGTAGAGATAATGTGAAAACCGGCGGCGCTGTCATAAAACTGTCGTACAGACATCGTAATGTAGCGCGAACCTTACGAAAGATGGATGAAGCCGATGATTAAATGGTACGAAGAAAGCGATGCCGAAGTGAACCGCAGCATTGCGCTGCTGACCGGAGAGAACCCGGACAAGTGGTATCCCTACGGTGGTGTGAAAGGTAAAGATTACTGCAAGAATCCCTCCGATGCCTGGCCGATCATTTGCGCCAACAAAATCAGTCTGAACCCCGACA
>NZ_JVEL01000298.1:0-21651 GCF_001076875.1 Serratia sp. 506_PEND | reverse complement strand
GATCCATTAAGGAAGAGATGATTTTCAGCAGGGTGCTTTTCCCGCAACCGGAAGGCCCGGTGATCAGTTTGAACTCGCCTTCACCCAGCGTGAAAGAGACGGAATCCAGGATCACCTGGCTGTCTATTTGATAATGAATATCATCCAATCTCAGTATGTCTTTCTTTTCCTTCATTACGATGCCGGCTCCCTACACCTGTTCCCGTCTGAGCGATAAGTATATGGCCGCCAAAAACATCTTAGCAATGGCTGTGCGGATGGCAGCGAACGAAGGGGGAGGATTGACGGAGCGAAACGCCCCGTCAAATGATAAATTTAATTAATGATTAGCTGTAGGAATAGTCAAAAGCGACCGCCAGGGTCGAATCACTCTTTTTTTATCGCTGCCTGTTCGTCGCAGCTGTACCAGCGGAGGGAATTGTTGATGCTGCGGTGGGTGCAGTGAACCTTACCCTCCTTTTCCAGCGCCAGCAGCAGGGTGCGGGTGGTATAAATATTTTCGCCGCATTTATCCGCCAGCTCGCGCGTCTTCGGCCACTGCTCCGGCGGGGGATGATGGCCCCCAGATCCTTCCACACGCTCCCTGCACAATCCTTGCAACACATTCAGCATCAGCGATTTTCTGCTTTCAAACGTTTTCGGCGCCTTGGCCATAGCATTCCTCCTGAGTGGTTACTGCTGAGCACCCCGCTCACGGCTGCACGTCAGCGATGCGCAGGGTGTAAATCATGGTGGCATTCGGGGGGATCGCCGGCGGGTTGCCCTGTTTGCCGTACGCCAGCGCCGGCGGCACCACCAGCGTGATCGCGCCGTGGCGCTGCAGCTTCTCGATAGCCGCGCGAAACAGCGGCGGGTAGCGCGTCAACGGCTGCGAGATCACCGTCCCCGCCAGCTCCATGTCTTTGACCACCCGGCCGTCGGTCAGGCTTTCGCGCACCACGATATCCACCCGATCGTCGGCGCCGATCGCCCCGCTGCCGGCATAGTCCACCCGGTAATAGAAACCGAGCGCATCCTGCTTGCCCCCCTCCTGACGGACGAAATTGGCCAGGTAGGCGTTGTCATCCCGAGGTGGCGCCTGCGTCTGTTGCGCCTGCTGCAACCGCTGCTGCGCCGTGTGCAGCGCGCCGTCGATGGCGGTTTCATCGAGCCGCAACCGCCCGGCCAGGGTATCGGCGATGCCCGCCAGCAACAGCTGGGTATCCGCTTCCAACCCCGCGCGCCGGTTCTCCTGCTGCAGATGCAGAATGTCGCGTCCGAGCGACACGCCGGCGGCATACGCCTGCTTGTCCGCCTCGCTGGCCAGCGCGGGCGGCTCGGCCGCCTGCTGCCGTTCGGCCAGCAAGGTCTCTACCCGCCGGCGCTGCTGCGCCAGCTGCGCCGCCAAACTTGCGCTGCGCTGTTCGGCCCGCGTTAACGAAGCGGCCAGCACGCCCACTTCTGGCACCGGCGCAACGGCGTGCCGCAATCCCTTCAGGGCATCGGCCAGCGGCCGAATATCGACGACGGCCGGTTCCCGTTTCGGCACCGCCGCGGCCTGAGCCGCCGCCAACTGCCGCTCCAACTGACGGATTTTCTCCGTCTGCTGTTGCAAAGACTGCTTCAACGACGTTAAACGAGCGCTGTCTGCCCCGACGATAGCGGCCGGTTTGGCGGCCGGTGCTGACGCCGATTGACGCACGGTGTCTTCCCTGGGCGCGGCCGGTGGCGCCTGCCGCTGTTCGGCAAACTTCAACAGCGCGGGAATGCCGTCATCGGCGGCGCAAGCGGCCCCGCTCGCCGCCAACAGCAAAAGAGCCATCGCCCATCCTTGCGCGCATCGCTTCATGGCTACAGATTCTCAACCCGGCTGGACAGATCGGACATCAGCTCATGCTCGACGTCGGCGCAGAATTTCTCGGTTTTATATTGATAAAGAGCATCAATCGCTTTACGGGTACTCTCATCCACGTTGCCGCGCACCCCGGCATATCCCGAAGCGTTGGAAAGCAGGCCATTAAAATAGGCGATGCGTTTTTGGTAACTTTGCGGATTAATATTCTTTAATGAATTAACCCGCTGCTGACAAAGCGCGATACGTTGCTCATCGGATTTATCATTAGGATTGTTCTGTGAGATTTTTTTCACGGAATTCAGTTTTGTCTTGCTCCCGCCCGCACAGCCAGAAAGCGCCATAAAAGACAGCAGAAATAGGGTCAAACCCGCCCAACGGCGCCCGCCGCAAGCATTAATCATCGTTATCATTCCGTTTATAATCCTTTAATTGTCACTTAGGTCATCATTATGTGGCGAACGGCAGCAGCACATGCCTTAATTTGATTAATCAAAATGGGTTAGGCAGCGAAAAATCCCTATTCCGCAAGGTGATAGGATAATTCACTACCGGTGAAATTGTTATTTAATTGTTAATCAATTAGGCTTAAACGCGAACTAAACGCGAATAAGAAACCCAATCACTCGTGAACAGAAAATCACTAAACAACAATAAAAACAATGAATTATGTTTTATATTTTGTTTCTAAAAGGAAATGCATCATCTGCTGCCTCAGAGCGATATTAGCAAAACAATATTGTGAATTGTAGGTGCCACCCTATTTCCCCCGATCTAATATCTCGCATATCGTTATTTATATAGTGATTTATACTGGATAATATTTGTATACGATCTATTGATTTTAAAGCAAATATATTTCTTTTTCCTTTTGGTTTTATATTCTGAATTTGACTTAATTTAATAAAATCTATTTCCAAGCAATACTATTATTTGCAAGAATATTCCCAGCAACACGCCACACGTAAAAATCGCATTTTATTTACCAGAAAATCCATTATCGATTTTCCAAATCTCGTTATTTCTCATAAATAACGGATGTCGGCGTATTGCCCAGAGCAAAAGGATCTGGCTCCAACCGCACGGACGGCGACATGGCGTTGCCGCCGCCGCGGGGGATTTAGATGTGCTGTTCTTTTTATTTAAAAACTCTCTACAGGAACCTGAGAAATGAAACTGAATAAATTAATGCTGGCAACCGTGATTGCTTTCGCTTCCGCATCTGTTGCTCATGCCGCATCTAATCAGGGCAGCGGTAAAGTCACCTTTACCGGCGAAATTATCGATGCGCCATGCAGCGTCGCGCCGGAATCCGTTGACCAAACCGTGCCGATGGGCCAGATCAGCAGCCGCATCCTGGCCAACCAGGGTAAATCCAGCATGCAGCCTTTCAACATCGAACTGAAAGATTGCTCCATCTCCACCATGAAAAACGTCAAAGTGACCTTTACCGGCACGCCTGATCCGGTCAACAACAAACTGCTGGCCCTGAGCGGCACGGCAACCGGCGCCGGCATCGTGATCTACGACAACCTGCACTCCAAAGAGGTGGAACTGGGCACCGCGACCGACGGTCAAGGCCTGAACGATGGCGACAACTCGCTGAAATTCGCCGCTTATCTGCAGGGCAGCAGCGCCTCAAGCGCCGTGGTGCCGGGCGACTTCACCAGCGTGGCGAACTTCACCCTGGCTTACCTGTAATACCCCACAGGGGATGTCTCAGGGCATCCCCCGCTTTATTGCATGCCGAGGATACCGGCAAGGGAACAGGGCAAGACAGGGAGACGCCAGCATGACTATCCGCCTTTGCGGCCTGTTGCTCATCGCGCTCAGCGTCGGCAGCGCGGCGGCGGCAGCGAAAAATCAGGGCCACGGCAAAGTCAGCCTGGGCGGCACCATCGTTGAAACGCCGTGCGGCATCGCCAGCGACAGCCTGGATCAAACCGTCGATTTTGGTCTGATTTCCATGACCGACGCCTCGCAGGACGGGCAGTCGGTGCTGATCGGCAGCCGCCGCCATTTCACGATCAAACTGGTGAACTGCGAGCTGGCCAGCCAGGTGAAGCCTGACTTCATCTATCGCGCGGCCAACGTCACGTTCGACGGCACCGCCGACAGCGGGGATCCGTCCCTGCTCGGCGTTTACGGCGAGGCGAAGGGCGTGGCTATCGAGCTGTTGAACGATGCCGGCGCGCCGATCCCGCTCGGCAGCACGACGGCGGATTACCAGATCGTCGCCGGCGACAACACGCTGCGCTTTGGCGCGCAGTTGCGCCTGCATCCCGACAAGGCGCGGGCGGGCGGCTTCAGCTCTCTGGCCAAATTCACCCTGTCTTATCTCTAGCGCCGGCGGGCGCTGCACAGCATTACGTATTCAGGTCGTACGGATGACCTGCTATTGGGCGCGGACTTGCCATGAGTGATTATGCTATGACGTCATTACTGACACGGAAACACCTACCTCTCCTCGTCATTCTATCTTTCCTCTGGGTGCGTCCGGCATTTTCCGCCACGGAATTCAATACCGACGTCCTGGATATCGGCGAGCGCAGCAAAGTGGATCTTTCGCGCTTCTCCGACGCCGACTACGTCATGCCCGGCGCTTATTTGCTGGACATCAAGATCAACCAGAAAACGCTGCCCCAGCGCAGCATTCAGTATTTCCCGTCACCGGATAACAAGAGCGGCAGCCAGGTGTGCCTGCCGCCTGACCTGGTGGAAAAAATGGCGTTGAAAGAAGAAGCGGCCAAAAAAATCACCCTGTGGCACGACAACCAGTGCGCCGACATTCGCGGCATCAAAGGCGCGACCATCTCCGATCGCATCGGCGGCGGCGTGCTGGCGATCACCATCCCGCAGGCGTGGATGAAATACTCCGATCCCGACTGGACGCCGCCCGAGCAGTGGGACGACGGCATTCCCGGCCTGCTGCTGGACTACAACCTGAGCGGCCAGTTAGGCAAGCAGAGCCACAACAACAACACCGCCCAGAACCTGAGCAGCTACGGCACGCTGGGCGCCAACCTGGGCCCCTGGCGCCTGCGCGCGGACTACCAGGCCAATTACAATCAGCAGGCTGGCGATCGCAGCACCGGTTTCGACTGGAACCAGATCTACGCCTATCGCGCGCTGCCGATGCAGGCCGCCAAGCTGACGCTGGGTGAGATTTATCTCGACTCCGGGGTGTTCGACGCCTATCGCTTCACCGGCCTCAACCTGGCCAGCGACGAGCGCATGCTGCCGCCCAACCTGCAGGGTTATGCGCCGGAAGTGCGCGGCATCGCCAAGAGCAACGCCAAGATCACCGTTTCGCAGGAAGGCCGCACGCTGTACGAAACCACCGTGCCCGCCGGGCCGTTCGCCATTCAGGATCTCAACAGCTCGGTGCGCGGCAAGCTGGACGTCAAGGTGGAAGAGCAGGACGGCACCGTCTCGACCTTCCAGGTGGATACCGCCACCATTCCTTACCTGACCCGCCCGGGCTACGTGCGCTACAACGTGGCGCTCGGCAAAACCTCGGCCTACGACCACCGCACCCAGGGCCCGCTGTTTTCCGCCAGCGACTTCTCCTGGGGGCTGAGCAACGCCTGGTCGCTGTATGGCGGCGCGCTGCTCGGCGGCGACTATAACGCCTGGGCGCTCGGCCTCGGCCGCGATCTGAACGTGTTTGGCGCCATGTCGCTGGACGTCACCCAGTCGATCGCTCGCCTGCCCGGCGAGCCGACCGCCAGCGGCATGTCGTTCAAGCTCAACTACGCCAAACGCTTCGACGAGCTGAACAGCCAGATCACCTTCGCCGGCTACCGCTTCTCGCAACGTAAATTCATGAACATGTCGCAGTATCTGCAGGAGCGCTACGGCGATTACGACAAGAATTACAACGGCCGTCAGAAAGAGCTGTATACCATCACCGCCAGCAAAACCTTTATGGCGGAAGACAGCGCCAGGGCGATCACCACTTATCTGACCTACTCGCACCAGACCTATTGGGACGCGCGAACCCAGGATCGTTACGGGCTGTCGACCAGCAAGTTGTTCAGCATCGGCGATATCAGCAACATCACCGCCTCGCTGTCGGCTTACCGCACCTATTACCAGGGCCGCACCGACGACAGCGTGATGATCAACTTCACCGTACCGATCGGCGATCGTCGGCGCGTCGGCTATGCGCTGCAAACCAACAACGGCGACGTCACGCAGACCGCGTCGTACAACGACTACAGCGATCCGGACAATACCTGGCAGGTCAGCGGCGGCTTTAACCAGTCCGGCAAATCGCTGGCGCGCGGGTACTACACCCACAACGCCTCGTTCGGCTCGCTGAACGCCAGCGCCTCTTACCAACAGGACAGCTACTCGTCGATCGGCGGCTCGTTCCGCGGCGGTCTCACCGCGACCCGGCACGGTATCGCGGCGCATCAGAACTCGAGCAACGGCGGCAGCCGCATGATGCTCGACACCGACGGCATCGCCGGCGTGCCGATCAATAACGGCCGCGCCTACAGCAACCGTTTCGGGCTGGCGGTGATTTCCGACATCACCAGCTACTACAACACCGACACCCGCATCGACGTCAACAAGCTGGCGGACGACGTCGAAGCCACTCGCGCCGTGGTGCAAGGCACGCTGACCGAAGGCGCCATCGGCTACCGCCACTTCGAGGTGGTGAAAGGCAGCAAGCTGCTGGCCACCATTCGCCTCGCGGACGGCAGCGAACCGCCGTTCGGCGCCGCGGTGCTGAGCGAGAAAGGCCGCGAGGTCGCGGTGGTCAACGACGGCGGCTCGGTCTACCTGACCGGCGTACAGCCGGAGGAAAAACTGGACGTCGCCTGGGAAGGCCAACGCCGCTGCCGCATCGTGATCCCGGGCACCGCCAAGCCGCTGGACCAGCTGCTGCTGCCGTGCGCCACCCTGTAATCCGTAACGCTGAGAAATAATGACATGAACAAACACCCGATAACGCTACTGACCGCCGCCGGCCTGGCCCTGAGCGCCGTACTGCCCACCGCCGACGCGGCGATATCGCTGGATCGCACGCGCGCCGTCTATGTGAGCGACGCCAAATCGATCAGCCTGAATATCGTCAACGAAAACAAAGAACTGCCTTTCCTGGCGCAGTCCTGGCTGGAGAACGAGCAGCATCAGAAAATCACCTCGCCGCTGGTGGTGCTGCCGCCGTTGCAGCGCGTGGAGCCGAGCGAGCGCAGCGTGGTGCGCATCACCAAGACGCCGGAGGCGGATCGCCTGCCGCAGGATCGCGAGTCGGTGTTCTACTTCAACCTGCGCGAAATTCCGCCGAAAAGCACCAAAACCAACGTGATGCAGCTGGCGCTGCAAACGCAGATCAAGCTGTTCTACCGGCCGAAGGCGATTGTCGCGCCCAAGGGTGAAGTGTGGCAGGAAAAGCTGGTGTTCCGTAAAAGCGGCGGCGCCATCACCGTCGACAACCCGACGCCGTTTTACATCACCCTGACCGGCATGACGCGGCAGACGCAAAAACAGGGCGGCGGCGCGATCGGCGGTTTTCAACCGCTGATGCTGAAGCCGAAATCCAGCGAAAACCTCAAGCTGCACGACACCGGCATGAACAGCTTCGTCATCACCTACATCAACGACTACGGCGGCCACCCCGAGCTGCGCTTCGCCTGCAACGGCAGCGTTTGCACCGCCGTGCCCGAGAAAAAATAAGGAGGTCCAGCATGGCTGAATTCACCGATCGACTGCGCCCGCTGCTGCTCGGCGCGCTGTTGTGCGGCGGCGGCGCGCTGTTGTGCGGCGGCGGCGCGCTGGCGGCCACGCCGCTGGGCGTGATCGAAGGCACCACCGGCACCGTCAGCTTTCACGGCGGCCTGCTCAGCTCTCCCTGCAGCCTGACGCCGGACAGCCGGGATCAGTCCGTCGATCTGGGCGACGTCAGCGCACGCGACTTCCGCAACGCCGGCGATCGCAGCGCGCCGGTGCGTTTTCGCCTCTCGTTCCGCAACTGCCTGCTGGGCGCGCGCGCGCTGGCGGATAATCCGGCCGGCCCGCGCAACGGCGACGCCGGCCGCCTCTACCTGCAGGGTGAACAGGCCGCCACGCTGGTGTTTCTCGGCGAAAGCGACGTCGACAACCCGTCGCTGCTGAAGCTGAACGGCGGCGTACAGGGCATCGGCCTGCGGCTGCAAGACCAGCAGGGCCAGGCGTTGGAGCTGAATCAGCGCAGCCGCCCCTACATTCTGCAACCCGGCAGCAACACCCTGTGGTTCAGCGCCAGCGTGGAATCCACCCAGCGGGCGGTGATGGCCGCCGGTTTCGCCGCCGTGGCGCACATTCAGGTGATTTACCTGTGAGGCTCGAGAACGCGATGAAAACACAACTGACCAAACTCTGCCTGCCGCTGGCGATCGCGCTGGCGGCCCCCGCCGCCTGGGCCAACGGCTACGTCACGCCGGACGGCGGCCCCAAACAGTTCTATATCGATCTGAATGAAAGCAACATCACCAACCAGGTGGGGTTCACCAAACTGTTTCCCTATGATCTGGGCGGCACCTATACCGGCAAGGTGTATTGCGATACCCCTATCCCCACCAGCCCGCACTTTTACAAGTCGGATTCGTCGTTGCCCCCCTCCGACTACGGCAACGGCTATTTAAAGCTGAATGACTTTTTGGATTTAAAAGCCGAGGTGTGGATTGCCGGCAACAAGAACGCCTACGTCACCGTGCCTTTTTACAACGAATCGAATTTGCTGAGCCAACACCGCTGCCAGCCGCCGTACTTACAGGTCAACAACTACGGCAGCGGCTCCAAAGGCAAGATCACCTTCCGGGTGCGCAAAAAAATCATTAACGGCGTTGAGATTAACGATCGGCAGATCATCGAGATGTACGGCCGCCTCGGCTCGACCGACGGCGGTTTCGGCCCCAATCCGATGGCGCAGGTGTTTATCCAGTCCGCAATCCTCTACGTGCCCGATAAATGCGTGGTGAATGAAGGCCAGTTGATCAACGTGGAGTTCGGCGAGATCGGCGGCAGCGATCTCAACGGCTCCAACTACCCGCAAAGCATTCCGGTGCGCTTCCAGTGCGAGGGCGGCAGCTTCGAGGACGGCACGCTGAATATCAAGCTGGCGGTGTCGGGCACGGCGGCCTCCTTCAGCAACGAGGTGTTCAAAACCGACAAGAACGATCTCGGCATCCGGCTGACGCACAACGGCCAGTTGGTTATCCCGAATGAGTTTTACCCGGTGCCGAACATCGGCAACGGCGGCTCCTGGAACCTGGTGGCGGCGCCGTTCGCCAACGGCGGCGCAGAGATCGGCGAAGGGGAATTCAACGCATCGGCCACCATCGTGGCGGCATTCCAGTAACCGAGGGAGGAACGGAAAATGCGTCTACGCGCTTTAGCGCTGCTGAGCTGCGCGCCCTGGTGGTTTGCCGCCATGCCGACGGCGGCGAACACCGAACTTATCGGCGCGCCGGTGCAGTTCCACGGCACCGTGGTGAGCCGCCCATGCAATATCGAACCGCAGTCCGCCGATCAGCTGGTGGAAATGGGCACGGTGATCGTCAAAACCCTGTACCGCTATGGCCACACCACGCCGGTGCCATTCAGCATCAAGCTGACCGACTGCAAGACCACGGTATTCAAATCCGTCAGCGTGACCTTCAGCGGCGCCGAAGACGGTGAGCTGCCGGGCAAGCTGGCGATCAACAACGGCGCGAACGGCGCCGCCATCGCGCTGTTCGATCATCAAGGGGCGGACATCGACCTGAATAAGGCCACCAGCGCCGTCGCGCTGCAAAACGGCCCCAACAGCCTGAACTTTACCGCCTATGTGCAGGGGCGGCCGAGCGCGATCCAGAACCAAAGCATTACCGAAGGCGAATTCACCTCCGTCGCCAATTTTGTGCTGGCGTACCAATAAGCCCCGCACCGCCCAGGGAAATCAGGAAAACGACCGGCGCGCGAACGCCGGCAATGGGCCGTCACCGTTCGCACCGGCGCGGCGCCACGGCCTTTTAAGGAGCCACCCATGCCAGATATTCGCTTCACGCTGTTCGACAGCGATAACTTCTACCAGCAGGGGCTGCGTCTGCTGCTGCAGGATTATCTGCACTCCCTGAACGAATGCCAGCGCCTGTACCCGCAGTTCTCGCCGCTGGCGCTGCAGGCGTTGGATAACATCGAAATCGTGTTCCGCACGCCGGAAGAGCGCTGGGGCTGCGCCTGCTGTTACCAGAGCCCCTACGGCATCCCGCGCCAGCGGCAGCTGACTTTGCTGATCCTCGACGACGCGACCCAGCAACAGGTGAAAAACCTGCCGCCGCTGTTCAGCATCCACCGGCGCGATTCGGCCTACGCCATCCGCCTCAAGCTGCAGATGGCGCTGGAAAAATTTATCCAGCATCCGTGGATGGCGCTGCACGCCGCCGGCATGTGGAAATGCCAGGCCTGCCGCATCGCCGCGCTCAGCCACTGCGAAAAAAAAGTGCTGGGGTTGATGAGCAGCGGCATGTCCGCCTGCAGCATCGCCGGCCTGCTGCAGCGCAGCCAGAAAACCATCAGCGCCCATAAGCGCTCGGCGATGCGCAAGCTTAACGTGCGTAAAAACAGCGAGTTGAATAAAGTGCTGCTGAATCAGCGTGGGCTAAGCTGACTGACAACGGACTCGCGAGCGCCGACAGAGTGGTTTACTCTGAATACTCATTTTCGCACTGCAAAGCGAGCCGGAATCCATGCCCAGAACAGCCAAAGTCGTTGACGTCCCCGCCCTCGGCGAGCTCGATCGCCAGGCGGGCCAGCTAAGCCACCAGCTGGCGCAGGCCCTGCGTCAGGCCATCCACCGGGGCGATCTGAAAGCGGGCGATCTGCTGCCCTCGACGCGCCGGCTGTCGGCGGCGCTGACTCTGGCGCGCGGCACGGTATTGGAAGCCTTTGCTCAACTGACGGCGGAAGGCTTTCTCGAACCGCAGCCCGGTTCCGGCACCCGAGTTGCCCACTATCAGACGCCGCGCCGCGCGCCGCACGCCACGGTGCAGGCGAGTTCGGCGGTAGCGGCTCCGCTTTCTTCACAGGCGCAGCATCTGGCGCGCTTTGCCACTCAGGCGCGAGCGCTGCCGCCGGTGCCGTTCACTGTGTCAGTGCCAATCGGCGATACCGCGCCCGACGATATCTGGCGGCGGCTCGGCAACCGCATCCGCGCCCGCGGCCCCGGCGCGCCGTCGGGCTACGGCGATCCGCTGGGCGCGCTGCCGCTGCGCGAAGCGATCTGCGACTATGTGCGCCGTTCCCGCTCGGTAAACTGCACGCCGCAGCAAATCCTCATCACCTCCGGCACCCAACAGGGACTGTATCTGGCCGCGCAGATCCTGTTGGACGCCGGCGACAGCGCCTGGGTCGAAGATCCTGCCTACGTCGGCATTACCGCCATTTTCGATAGCCTGTTTCGCGATCGGCGCATGATTAGGGTGCCCGTCGCCGACGACGGCATCGACGTCGCCGCCGGCGTGCGTCTGGCCGCCAATGCCCGCGCCGCCTTTGTCACGCCGTCGCATCAGTATCCGCTGGGCATGCCGATGAGCATGGCGAAAAGAAGCGCCCTGCTGGCTTGGGCCAGAGAGCGGCAGGCCTGGATCGTGGAAGACGATTACGACAGCGAGATGCGCTACGCCGGCCACCCGTTCCCTTCGCTGCAGGGGCTGGCGCCCGAGCGGACGCTTTATCTCGGCACCTTCAGCAAGGTGTTGTTCCCTTCGCTGCGGTTGGGTTACGCCATCGTGCCGCCGCCTCTGGTCGACGCCTTTTGCGGCGCCAGGATCCTGATGGATCGTCACCCGCCCAGCGCAGATCAATACGTGCTGGCCGCCTTTATTGCCGAAGGGTATCTCGACCGGCATATCCGAAAAATGCGCGGCGTCTACGCCGAAAAACGTCGGGTGCTGATCGAGGCGATCAACGCGTACATCCCGGCCGAGCTGGCGGTGGTGCAGCCCTGCGATCAGGGCATGCACATGGTGCTGTGGTTGAGGAAAGATCTCGACGACGTGCGTGTCGCCCGGCAGGCCAACGAAGCCGGGTTGGCGCTGCGGGCGGTGTCGCCGATGTATGCGCCCGGCCAGGGTGAGCCGGGCCTGGTGCTGGGGTTGGGCGGTTACGCCGACCGCCAGGTGCAACAGGCGGTGGAACGGCTCGGACAGGTGATCCTGGCCTGCGCCGGCAGCGGCGCCTAGCGGGAAAAACGTTTGGCGCCGAACACGCAAACCACCACGCCGGCCATCACGGCGATCATCATCGGCTGGACGGCCTCATGCAGCAGCCAGCCCGCCAGCGCCAGGCCGAAGAACGGCTGCAGCAGCTGCAACTGCCCGACGGCGGCGATGCCGCCCTGCGCCAGGCCGCGATACCAGAAAATAAACCCAATCCACATGCTGAACACCGAGACGTAAACCAGCGACAGCCAAGCGGCGCCGCTGACCACGGGCCAGGCGGCCGGCGCCGCCAGCCAGGTGGCCGCCAGCGTCAACGGCAACGCCACCACCAGCGCCCAGGAGATCACCTGCCAGCCGCCGATCCGACGCGACAGCACCGCCCCTTCGGCATAACCCAGACCGCACAGCAGCACCGCGCCGACCATCAGCGCATCCCCCTGCCAGGCGCCGCCGCTCCCCTGGCTCAGCGCGAAAGCGCCCACCAGCGCGGCGCCGACGCCCGAAAAAGCCCAAAAAGCGGGCTTGGGCCGCTCTCCGCCGCGCAAGACGCCAAAACCGGCGGTCGCCAGCGGCAGCAGGCCGATATACACCAGCGAATGCGCCGACGTGGTGTGCTGCAGCGCCAGCGCCGTCAGCAGCGGAAAACCGATGACTACGCCGAGCGCCACAAACAGCAGCGGCGGCAAATCGGCCCGCGTCGGCCGCGCCTGGCGGGTGATCAGCAGCGCGCACAGGGCCAGCAAGGCGGCGATCGCCGCCCTGACCGCCGTCAGAAACAGCGGATCGAGCTCCAGCACCGCCACTCGCGTGGCGGGCAGAGAACCGCTGAAGATAATCATGCCAAGAAAACCGTTCATCCAGCCCTGGGCCGAATGCCCGGCGGCGGGATGTGCAGGGGTAACAACGAGAGTTTTTTCAGACTGGCTGTCCGTCATGTGAACGCTCCGCACGCCTGAGGCATACCGAAATCGGCAACCCGCGAGGCGATGTCATAGTGAAAGAGAACATCGTTCCCCGGCGTCGCTTGCCGGGCCTGCGTTCTATTTTTCAGATAAAGCGGTTCACAGACAGGTCCAGATAGCGAGATTTTCACTGTGCCGGTTGCCAAAGTGCGCCGCTAACGCCAAAGAAGGGCGTTTTTCGGGCTGTCCTTGGCCGTTTGGCGGCTCTGCCCGCGAGGTATCATGGACTTTTATGCGTTTTTGCAGAACAGGACAAGGTGCGGCGCCGTGGTGAAACCCTTCTTACGCAGTGGCAGTTTGGATGATGTGCTGGCTTTAGGCGAAAACGGGCAATCGATCTACGCCTGCGCGCAGCAGCTGCGGGAAACCCTGCGTCTTCGCCGGCAGCAGCAGGCCGCCGACTGTCTGGCGATCCCCCAACCGAACGAAAGCGGCACCCGCATCGACTGGTATGCGCCCTTTCCGGGCAAGGTGACTTCCTGGCTGGCGGCGAGCGACGCCCAGCGCGCGCAGGCGGTGCGCCATCTGGAACACTGCCTGACGACCTTCCGCAGCCTGACCGAACAGGCCCGAGCGACCGATCACCCCAGCCATCGCCTGTTCGGCGCGCTGCTGACCAAAGCGATGCACATTCCCGATCCCAACCACGTCTACCTGGTGGACGATCGGCCGGTGCTGACCTTTTGGGGCTTTATCAAACCGCAGGCGCAGAGCCCGGACGATCCTTTAGCCTGCCTGCGCCCTGCCGAAACGGAGGTAGAAAAACCGGCGCCGATCGCCGCCGCTCCGCGCAAACCGGCCGTTGTCGAGCCGGCCAAACCGGCTCCGGCGGCAGAGCCTGAACCGGTGCCCGCCCCGGCGACGCCCGTCGAATCCCCTGGCGTTGTTCGCCCGCGCCGGCGTCACGCCCTCTGGCTGTTACCGGTACTGCTGCTAGGCAGCGCGGCGCTGGCCGCCTGGCTGCACCGCTCGCCGGCCCCGCAACCGGCGATGCCGGCGGANGTGCGCCATCCGGCGCCGCCGGAAAAAACCGCTGCGCCGTTGCCCAAGCTGCGCTTGCCGCTGGCGCACGCCACGCTGATGCCGCCGCCCCCGGCGCCGGCCATCCCGCAACCGCTGGACAAAAATGCGCTGGTGCTGCCGCCCGAGGCGGTGAAGGCCGGCTCCACCCGTTTCCTTAACGGCAAATGGCGCGCCACGGTGGCGCTGAAAGATCCGATCACCGGCAAGCGCCCCAGCCTGCAATACCGCCTGAACGCGGGCAAAGGCAGCGCCGTCATCGCCTACGGCGACGGCGTCACCTGCCGGGCGGCGGTCGAGGCCGGGCTGATGCAGTCCGGCAATCTGGTGATCAACAGCCGCACCAAGGCGCGCTGCAGCGACGGCAGCCGCTATCAGATCCCGGAAATCGTTTGCCGCCAGGGCGAAACCGGCGCGGCGGAGTGCACCGGCCGCTACGATGCGGACACCACCTATCCCATGACGTTCAAGCGCGAGAGTAAATGATGCTGGCCCCCCTAACTGACTACAAACACGGCATTACGCTGATTCAGGACAGCGGCATTCAGTTTCTGGACTTTGCCCTGACGCCGCGACTGGACGCCGAGTTTCCCGGCAAATTCGTGCGCAAGACCGCCAGCGGCCCGCTGCTGCGCCTGCAATGGGAGGCCGAGAGCGGCAAATACCAGTTGCCGGCCGTGGGCGACCAGGCCGCCGAAGTGGTGCGGCCGGAGTTCAGCTATCCGCTGCAGCAGTCGCTGCACCTGCTGGATAAGCTCTGGCTGCCGCTGCCCTTCTTGCGCCACACCCCGGCGGGCCTGTTTTTGTCGGGCCCGGACAACTGGGCGCGCCTGCAGGTGGTGCAGCTGGATGAACCGGATCAGGACGGCAACCTGCTGCGGGTGGTGCTGGCCTTCGACACCCGCGCCGCCGCGCCCGGCCAGGAAGCATTGGCGCCAAGCGAGAGCGATCTCGGCGCCGGCCTCAGCTTCGCGCTGGCGCACCGCAACCACGAGCTGGGCGAGTTCCTCGATCTGACCTGGGTGGACGGCTGGCTGCGCGAGGCGTTCAGCCAGCGCGCCGCCGAGCGGGAACAGCGCGCCGAGGCGGAGATCAACGCCGGGCTGAAAACCTTCGAGTATCAGGCGCACTACCTCAACCTGTTGCACATGCTCGGCCATCAGTTGACGGTGCCGCAGATAAAAATGGCGGCGGCGACGCTGCAACAGCCGGCGATCGACGTCGATCTGGTGCTGGACGTCGGCAATTCTCACACCTGCGGCGTGCTGGTCGAGGACCATCCGGAAGAGAGCAACGGCCTGAAGCAAACCTATGAGCTGCAGCTGCGCTCGCTGTCCGAACCGCACTGCGTCTACAACGAACTGTTCGAGAGCCGGGTGGAGTTTTCTCGGGCCTCGTTCGGCAAGCCGCATCTGTCCTTCCAGAGTGGACGCGACGACGCCTTCCAATGGCCGTCCATCACCCGCGTCGGCCGTGAAGCCGCGCAATTGGCGCAGCGACGCGAAGGGCATGAAGGCACCACCGGCATCTCCAGCCCACGGCGCTATCTGTGGGACGAGGAGCGCTATGCGCCCGGCTGGCGCTTCAACGAGCGGCACGAGCCGATGGCCGCCGCCGCGCCGTTGACCACCTTGATCAACGACGAGGGCGTGCCGCTGTCCGCCCTGCCGACGTCCCAACGGCTGCCGGTATTCGCCGCCCATTACAGCCGCAGCGCGGTGATGAGCCTGATGCTGAGCGAGCTGCTGGCGCAGGCGCTGATGCAGATCAACAGCATCGCCCAGCGCAGCCGCATGCCGAACGCCGCCGCGCCGCGCCGTTTGCGCGCCATCATTCTGACGCTGCCTTCGGCGATGCCGAAGCCGGAGCGCGAGATTTTCCGCCGCCGCATGCAGGAGGCGATCGGGCTGGTGTGGAAGGCCCTCGGCTGGCACCCGCAGGATGCGCCGTTCGACGGCGCGCGCACCCGCTTCCCGGCGCCGCAGGTGCAGATGGAGTGGGACGAGGCCACCTGCGGCCAGATGGTCTATCTGTACAACGAAACCCAGGTGAACTTCGCCGGCCGCACCGACGCCTTTTTCGCCGCCATGGCCCGGCCCGACCGGCCGCTGGCGCCAAGCGAACAAGCAGGCAAAACGCTGCGCATCGCCTCCATCGACATCGGCGGCGGCACCACCGATCTGGCGATCACGCACTACTCGCTCGACGACGGCGTGGGCAACAACATCAAAATCAACCCGCGCCTGCTGTTCCGCGAGGGCTTTAAGGTCGCCGGCGACGACATCCTGCTGGACATCATCCAGCAATTTGTTCTGCCCGCCGTGCAACAGGCGTTCGAAGCCGCCGGCGTGAGCGCCGCCGCGGCGCTGATGGACAAACTGTTCGGCAACGAAGGACGCATGGACGGGCTTTCCACCCTGCGTCAGCAGGCCGCGCTGCAGATCTTCATGCCCGCCGGACGCGCGCTGCTCGGCGCCTATGAAGAATACGATCCGCTGGACAGCCGGGCGGAAATCGCCGCCAGCCTGGGCGATCTGCTGCCGCAGCCGCCGACGCCGCAGGTGTTGGCGTTTATCAACGGCGAAGTGCAGCGCGAAGCTGACAGCAACGCCTTCGATATCCTGCACACCCCGCTGGTGATCCGCCTGGCCGATCTGCACGCCGCCTTCTTGTCCGATCGCATCGGCATCGGCCGCTGCCTGCGCCTGCTGGCTGAGGTGGTGGCGCTGTACACCTGCGACGTGCTGCTGCTGACCGGCCGCCCGGCGCGCTTCCCCGGCGTGCAGGCGCTGCTGCGCCACCTGCAGCCGCTGCCCGCCAGCCGCATTCTGCCGCTGGAGGGGTATCACACCCGCAGCTGGTACCCGTTCAACAAACGCGGCCGTATCGACAACCCAAAATCCACCGCCGCCGTGGGCGCCATGCTGTGCCTGCTGGCAATCGACCTGCGGCTGGAGAGCTTTTACTTCAACGTCGGGGATTTCCAGCCCTACTCCACAATTCGCTATCTGGGCATGCTGGACGGCAACAACATGCTGGCGGACGATAACGTCTATTACCGCGACATCGATCTGGATCGCGCCGATTTCGCGCTCGATCCCGCCGGCAGCTTCCAGCTGCGCGGCCCGCTGCGCCTGGGCTTCCGCCAGTTGGACAACGAACGTTGGCCGGCCTCGCCGCTCTATACGCTGACCATCAATGACGCCCAGTTGGCGCGTAAGCTGGCCGGTGACGCGGTGATCAGCCTGCGGCTGGCCATCACCGCCAGCGCCGAACAGGGCGCCGAAAGCGTCAAGATCGCGCAGGCGGTGCTGGCCGACGGCAGTGCCGTCCCGGCGCACCATCTGCAACTGAAACTCAATACCCTGGCTGCCAGCGCCTCCGGCGCGACCCACTACTGGATAGACAGCGGGAGCATTTACCCACGATGAAAGCGACTACCACCGTCCAATCAGCCCCAAATAACGCGCTCAGCGCCGGCATTCTGCAGGCGATCGACTGGGTGGACGCCGCGCGCCGGCAGTCCGCCCGTTTGGAACAGGAGGCGGATCGCCTGACGCTGCGCCTGCGCCGTTGCCATAATCGCGCCGTCCAGTTGGAAAACACCCAGCCTGCGCAGGTCGCCATCGGTTTGTATGGCCACAACGCCGCCGCCAAGGCCCACCTGCTGGCGGCGCTGGCCCCTGGCGCAAAGCGCTTCAGCGCGGACCTTTCGCTCGCGGTGCGCTACTGCACGGCGGCCGAGGCGGGGCCCGCCGAGTATCCGATCGCCCTCACCCTGCTCAATGAAGCGCAGTGGCTGGCCATCACGCTCGATGCCGCCGCGATGGGCGGCTTCCGGCTGGACTGGGACGCCCGCGCGATCGCCGGCCATCTGCAAACGTTGGCACGCCACCGCCAAGCCGTCGCCCCCGACGGCCTCAGCGACAGCGATGTGCTGGCGCTGTGGGATAGCCAACGCCGCCACGGCGACAAGGGGCAACAGACGCTGGACAGGCATTTCTGGCCGCAGGCCGTGGCGCTGGCGCCGCAGCTGAGCATCGACGATCGCGCGCGCCTGTTTGCGCCGCTGTGGGGAGAGGAAACGACGCTGACGACGCATTATCGCCAGCTGGCACATACGCTGCATGCCCTCGGTGACAGCCGGCGGGTTCATGCCCCGCGCCGCGCATTGACGCTGCTGACCGCGAGCGCCGCACCGGAAAACACGGCAATCGTCGTGATGGCCGAACACGGCGGTGAACGGGAGATCGCGCTGAGCGATCTGGCCTGGCTGACCGCCGAAGTGACCACCGGTCTGCCGCAGACGGCGCAGGCGGGCCTGCCCGCCGACGTGGCGCTGATCGACCTGCCCGGCAGCCGCGCCCGCCCGCAGGCGGAGCCGGCGCAGCGGTTGCAACAGGCGAAACGCGCCCATTTGCTGACCCGCTGCGCGGACGGCCTGCACGCCAACCTGCTGCTGGTGACCGATGCCGCCGCCGCGCCGCAGGACGCCGCGCGCATCGGCCAGGCGCTCGCCGGTTGGGTCGACCACACTCAGGGGGAAACCCCGGCGCTGCGCCAACGCCGCAAACCCGGTTTAATCTGGGCAATCACGCCGTTCGACCCACGCCAGGAAGGCAAACCGCGCCCTGACGACGCCGTTCAGCGTCAGGTCGGCGAACCCGGTGACAGCTGGGCCACGCTGCTGGCGCTGGATGAGCAGGATTGCCGCCGCATGGTGAACTACCTGGCCGCACAGGCGCGCCCGGCCCACAAGCAAGCGCGCCTGCTCGAGCTGCGCGAAGAGTTACAGCGCGAGCTGACGGACAGCCTGCTCGGCAACTGGCTCACCGCCGCCGATCCGTACGCGACCCAGCAACGCGCCCAACAGCTGCTGCGCGCGCTGCAGGCGCAGGCCGGCCGCCACGGCGAACTGCTGGAACGACTGTTGCCCCAGCGCGATACGCTGCGCCAGCTTTACCAGCAACAGCAGCACGCCGCGCCAACCCCGGCGACGCCTGCGCCGTTCGGGCTCGACATCGATCTGTTCGGCGCACCGGAAACGCCGGCCTCCGGCGAGCCCCCTGCGTCACCCTTTGCCGCGCGGGTATTCGCGGATTGGATCAACCATCTGCGCAGCCTG
Source organism: Serratia sp. 506_PEND (assembly GCF_001076875.1). Lineage (NCBI taxonomy): Bacteria > Pseudomonadati > Pseudomonadota > Gammaproteobacteria > Enterobacterales > Yersiniaceae > Serratia > Serratia sp. 506_PEND. Next base: position 2,520 of record NZ_JVEL01000298.1, on the reverse strand, counting down.
CCGGACAACCGCCGGTTGCTGGATCTGCTCGGTGTCGACAAACCGCATCTCGAACTGCTGGTCGATGCGTTGATCGGCGCCGCCTGCCGCCAGCGGCTCGACGACGAACTGGAGCGAGCGCTGTGCGCCGGCGGCCTGCCGGAACAGGGAGAAGATCGGCAGATCAGCCAGGCGCTGGCGCTACTGGGCGACTTCGTCGCCTGGCTCGGCTTCCAGCGGCGCGATGCGGCAACGCGCCCCGAGAGCCGCGTCAATCCCGGCCAGCCGATCTTTACCCCGCCGCCGCAGCCGGCGGTGGACTGGAGCGGCCAGCAGCGGCTCACCCGGCTGGCGCCGACGCCAACCAAAAATACCGCGTTTTATATCTATGATTGGCTGATCGGCCTGCAGACCCTGCTGGCGGAAAATGCCGCGCAGGCGCAGCCCGCGCTGGCAGACGAGCAGCGCGGCGCACTGACGGCGATCGTCGCCGCCCTACGCGCTGTGCCGTAGCGGGCGCAAGCCGGGCCGGACACCGCCGCGCAGTCAGTGGCAGGCCGGACCGGCCGACATCACTTCGCGGAAATGGGTGACCAGCGGGCGCAGGTTGGCCTTGTGCCACACTGCCCACAGCTGCGTGGTGTATTGCATCCAGGGCAGTTCGCGCAGCACTACGCCTTGCGGCGCGTTATGCCGCAGGCTGTGCTGGATCAACGTCATCCCCAATCCGGCGGCGACCAGCCCCAGCGCGGTCAGCGGCTCGCCCGCCTCCAGCCGAATATCCGGATCGAACCCGGCCTTCACGCAGGCCGCCACGAAGTCGTCGCGCGAATGGGCATCCTCTTTGTGGATCACCGAGATCCAAGCCTGATCGGTGAGATCCGCCGGCTGCAGCGTTTCCCTGTCCGCCAGCGGATGCGTCTGCGGCAAGGCCAGCAGCATGCGATCGTCCAGCACCTGCGTATATTCAAAATCCGGATCCGCGCGATCCGGCGCCGTATTGACCAGCGCCACGTCCAGGCTGCGCTGCCGCAGCCCTTCCAGCTGCATGGAAGAAGGCTGGCTGTAAAGCACGATGTGCACATCCGGCCGGGAAACCCGCAGCGACCGCAATGCGTTCGACAAGACGCCGGAGTGCATCGCATTTTCGATATAGCCGATGCACAGCCCGCCGTCTTCCCCCCGCCCCAGGCGGCGCCCGAGCGATTCGAGCCGAGTGGCGTGCGTCAACAGCGCGCGGGTTTCGGCCAGAAACGTCTGGCCATCGGCGGTCAGGCGGATGCGCTGCTGATTGCGCTCGAACAGCATCAAACCCAGACGTTCCTCAAGCTGGGAAATCTGCCGGCTCAGCGGTGACTGGGAAATGTGCAGCCGTTCGGCGGCGCGGCCAACGTGCTCCTCTTCCGCCACCGCCACAAAGTATTTCAACTGACGTAAATCGATCATCTCAGACCTCAAAGGACTTAACTTAGACAAATTATGTCCTATCAAGTCACAACTTGCCAAGTTATCTTTAGCCTCGTGACGGGGCAGACGCTGTATGAACCCACAAGTTTCCCTGAAAAGATAACGCATTGAGGATTCACCATGAGCATCAAAAATATTTTATCCGGCAAGATCGGTTTGGGCGGCGCGCCGCTCGGCAATATGTACCGCGCCATTCCAGAAGAAGAAGCGTTGGCTACCGTAACCAGCGCCTGGGACTTGGGCATCCGCTACTTCGACACCGCGCCGCTTTACGGTTCCGGCCTGTCGGAAATTCGCATGGGCGAAGCGCTTTCTCAGTACCCACGCGATGAGTTCGTACTGAGCACTAAAGTGGGCCGCATCATGCTGGACGAAATGGAAGATCCCGCCGCCCGCGATCTGGGTGAGAAAGGCGGCCTGTTCGAACACGGTTTGAAAAACAAGATCCTGAATGACTACTCGGAAGACGGCACGCTTCGCTCCATTGAAAACAGCCTGAAGCGCCTGAAAACCGACCGTCTGGATATCGTCTGGATCCACGACGTCGCTCAGGATTTCTACGGCGACAGCTGGCTGGAACAGTTCAATATCGCCCGTACCGGCGCCTTCCGCGCGCTGTCCCGCCTGCGTGACGAAGGCGTGATCAAAGCCTGGGGACTCGGGGTCAACCGCGTCGAGCCTTGCGAGCTGACGCTGGCGCTCGATGAACCTAAACCGGATGCCTTCTTGCTGGCCGGTCGCTACAGCCTGCTGGATCACGAACGCGCCCTGCAACGCCTGATGCCGGAAGCGCTGGAACAGAATGTCGATATCGTCGTCGGCGGCCCATACAGCTCCGGCGTGCTGGCCGGCGGTGAACATTTCGAATATCAGAAAGCGTCCCCGGCTATTCGCCAGCAAGTCGCGAAAATCAAAGAGATCGCCGCTCGCTTCCAGGTAGACGTCAAAGCCGCTGCGCTGCAGTTTGCGCTGGCTAACCCGGCCGTCGCCGCCGTGATCCCCGGTTCGAGCCGTCCTGGCCGCATGGCCGAAGATCTGGCGGCGCTGGATGCAGTGATCCCGGCTGAGTTCTGG
>NZ_JVEL01000297.1:0-900 GCF_001076875.1 Serratia sp. 506_PEND | reverse complement strand
GATGGAGTAACACCATGCAATTTACTGAAACCGGCACCCTGGATTACGGGGTGCAGTACAACGGTAAGATCCACCGCGACTTCGAGATCCGCCTGCAGACCGTAGGCGATGAGATTGATGTGGGTGATGAAATCGGCAGTGACTTAGTTGATGTTAATTTCACCGTACATCTGTTAGCTCGCACACTGCTACGGCTTGGTTCAATCCCTGCTGAAGATATCTCGCCACAACTTTTGCGCGATAACCTTGTTTATGAGGACTATAACGCATTGTTAAGGGCTTCCGGGCGAGCAAAAAAAAAGCTAATGCCCATGAGTCAGGAAGAAAAGACCTCCGGCTCTGCAGCCTCATCCTCGGAGAGTACGGATTTACCCAATCAGACATCCGAAATCTCACCTCTGTAGAGTTCTCTGGATTCCTTGATGCGGTCATGCGCCTTCGTAACCCGAAGGCGTATAAAGAACGTGATAAGACACAGACAATCAAGTCGCTACGCATCCCGCTCGACCAGCTCAAAAAACGCAATGCCGCCAAGGCAGAGCGCAAACGTAAGGCATCACCTGCCGGAGGCAAGTAATGGACCAGAATCTGAAGGTCGGCCTGACCATTGGGGCTAATGACGAAGCCACGCCTGTCGTCAAGGGTCTGCGCAACGAACTCTCACACCTGGCGACAGCCCGCAGCAACCTCGGGGTGCGGGCTGAGCACACCATTCAGCGTGAAATCCAGCGAACGCAGGCATCGTATAACCGTCTGGCGCGCAGCGGCAAACTGTCCGAAGCCGAACTGGCCCGCGCCTATAACGAGATGAAGCGGCGTGTAGCGGCGCTGCGTGTTGAGATGGAACGTGAGGCCGAGCAGACCCGCAGCAATTATCAGCGCATGGCCACCGCCAGGGAA
>NZ_JVEL01000296.1:0-55734 GCF_001076875.1 Serratia sp. 506_PEND | reverse complement strand
GCCGCTGATCGACAGTCTCAACGGCAGCGTCGGCCAGACGATCCAACGCGGCGCCCGGCCGATAGCCCGACGGCGCTCGCCGCCAGGCGCGATTAAGTGAGGGAAGTAAGCCGATCAAACTGCGCCTCCTCGTTTTCACCCTTGGCGAAGGCGTTCTCCAGCACCTGTTCGACCGGCACCGGCTTGAACGGATTCACTTTCTGCACGCACAGCGTCCAGAACAGCGCATAGGCGGCGGTCAGGCCGATCATCCAGCCGAAGGGAATGTAGACGTCGCGCGGATTCATCCCCGGCGGCGTGATGTAAACGATGGCCAGCACGATGCCGACGCTGGAGACGATCTGCGGCAGCGGGAACCACGGCGATTTATAGGCGCGCGGCAGATCGGGGCGGCGCAGGCGCAGCAGCACCACCGAGCAGGTCACCAGCAGGTAGGCCACGCCCCAGGCGCACACCGCCGCCAGCACCAGCGGAATGATCTTGTCGAGGTTGCCCTGAATGGCGAAGGCGTGTACGCAGGGGATCAGGACCGCCACCAGAATGCCGACCACCGGCGTCTTAAAGCGCGGGTGCAGATAGGCGAACATGCGCGGCAACGCGCCGTCCAGCGCCATGCCGTACAGAATGCGCGGCACCGCCGCCATCAGCGTGTTGATGGTCGCCGCGCCCGCCAGCAGCAGGCCGACGCCCAGCCAGTATTTGCCGAACTGGCCCATCACCTGGCCGGCGAAGGCCGGGATGGCCATCGGCGTTTCCAGCAGGCGCGTGCCGCTGGCGGCGTCGATCACCACGTTTTCCACCTGGTGGCTGAGCGCCGCGCCGTACAGCGCCATGCACACCGCCACGCCGCACAGCCCGAGCGCCATCGCCCGCGGGATCACCCGATCGCAGCGTTTGATCTCCGGCGCCATCGGCGTCACCAGTTCGCAGCCGACGAACATGAACATCGCCATGCCGATCAGGCTGAACACTGAGAAGGGATCGTTCAGGTTCAACGTGCTGCCGAACCAGCCCTCGAGCGGCACCGCATGCGGCGACAGCAGCCCGACGATGCCGAAAATCACCAGCGTGCTCCACATGGCGAAGGTCAGCACGATCTCCGCCTTGCCGAAGGCCTCGATGCCGAACGCGTTGAGCATGCCGAACACGACAACCAGCCCGACGCCGACCATCCAGGAGGCGTTGTGGCTTTCCATCAGGGTGTTGAGGTGTTCGAAGTTCACCAGCGCCATAATGCCGGAGAGAATGGTCTCGGCGGTGCCGGCGAAGATATGCACGATCAGGTAGGCCGACAGCGCGCCGGTGATGGCGAAAAAGCGCCCCATGCCGCAGGAAATGTAGTCGTAAACGGAACCGGAGGTCGGCAGCAGCGCCGCCGCTTCGGAGAAGGTGGTGAGCTGCGCCTGCATCATGACGAAAGCGATCAGCATCGCCAGCGCGAAGGTGTCGCCGCCGATGCCAAAGCCGCTGGTGACCGTCAGGATCACCGGGCTGGCCATGATCACCCCGACCGAACTGGCCAGGGTGGTGGGAAAGCCGACCTTGCCTCGAGCCAGGTGGGCGTGCAACCGCGACGACAGGTTCATGGTTATTTCCTCTTATAGTTTTGGCCTGATGCATGCAGGTGCTTGCAGGTTTTTCACCGCCAGCGGCGGTCATCTCACTATAGAGAGGAAAGGAAAATGCTGACTATCGTCCTTAAGGACGAGACGGTTTCAACCTGCGGTGGCGCTCACGGCGGCGCGCCACTGCATTGCCCCCTGCGGGCTGCGCGGGTAGGCGCGCAGCGGCGCCAGCAACGCGGAAAAGAAGGCGTAATAGCCGGCGCACAGCCGGTTGTAGCGATCTTCGCCCACATGCGCCGGGCAACCGCCCTGGCAGACGCTTTTCACGCTGCAGCGTTGGCACTCGCGGCGCAGGCTTTTGTTTTTACCGAACGGCATCTCTGCCGCCCTTGCCGCCAGGGTGGCGAGGGGCGTGTGGCGATCGGCATGGCCGAGCAGATGCTGCGCATTGATCAGATGATCGCAGGCGTAAAGCCGCCCGTCCGGCTCCATCACCAGATTGCCGCCGCAGCGTTCGGCGTGCACGCAGCTGGGGCTGACATGGGTGAAATACTGCGCGTAGACCTGTTCGATGTTCATTACAAAGACCTGGCCAACGTGCCCGCGGCTGCGCCAGCGGCGGTATACCGCCAGCATGAAGCGCCCCCAGTTGGCGGCGCTCAGTCCGTAACCGGCGGTGGGCGCATCCCCTTCCAGCATCAGCGGCTGGAACTGCAAATAACGCGCCCCGATCGCCACCGCATGATCGTAGATCGCCTCGGCGCGATCCGCGACGCCGTCGTGCACCACCATCAGCAGGTTGAAGTCGATCTGATGGCGCTGCAACAACGCAATGCCGCGCAACGCGGCGTCATAGCTGGCGCCGCCGCGCTTGTCCGGCCGGTGGGCGTCCTGCACCTCGCGATCGCCGTCCAGGCTGACGCCGAGGATAAAGTGATGCTGCCGGAACAGCCGGCACCAGGCGTCGTTCAGCAGAGTGCCATTGGTCTGCAGGCTGTTGCTGATCCGCACGCCCGGCGGCGCATAGCGGCGCTGCAACGCCAGCGCCCGCTTGTAAAAACCGATCCCCGCCAGCAGCGGCTCACCGCCCTGCCAGACGAAGTTGATCTCGCGGCTGTAACGCGGCTGGGCGGCGATGTAGCCGCGGATAAACTCCGCCAGCAGGTCGTCGTCCATCTTGCGCGTCCGCTCTTGCTGGCGCTGCGGGTAGTAACAGTAGCGGCAACCCAGGTTGCAGCCGGCGCCGATCGGCTTCACCAGCAAATGAAAAGGCGCCGCCGCGCGCGGTTCGCTCTCTACCGGGATCTGCTGCGCGCGCAGCTGGGCCAGGTTCATGGCGCCGCCTGCGGCAACGGTTTGTGGGTCTGCGGATCCAGGCCGATGTAGTCGCCGGTGCTGGCGTCTACGCCGAGATAGTCGATCGCTGCGCCTTTGGCTTCAATGACCATGCCCTGCTGCGCAAAGCGGCGATACGCCTCGCTCAGGCGTTTGACTTGATCCGGGTTAGCGGCGGCCAGATCGCGCGTTTCCAGCGGATCGTCATGCAGGTTGAACAGCCCCCACGGCGCCATCTGCGCCGTCGGCCCGGCCTTCACCAACCGCCGCAGCTTCCAGATGCCGTCTACATAGGCGGCCTGGTTATGCAGCTCCACGCCGTAGGCCGCGCGCGGCACGCCGTTGGCCTCGCCGCTGAAATAGCGCTTGAAGCTGACGCCGACCATCGGCAGCGTCGGTTTCGCCTTCAGCGGTTTGTTGGCGTCGATGCCGGCATAGTCGTACAGCGTCGGCGCGATGTCATACACCGCCATCGGCGTGCGGTCGATGCCGCCGCGCCCTTTCAGCTGTGGCGCGGAGATGATGAAATCGGTATTGATGCCGCCCTGCGCGCTGGTGGTTTTGTGGTAATTGGCATACGGCGCATTGCTGACGTTGGCCCAGTGCGGCCCGTAGGAGATAAACGATCCCTTGCGGCCGAGGTTGGCGTAGCTGTTGTCGAACTGCCGCCAATACTCCGGCTTCGAGCCGTAGTAGAAGCCGCTGGCCGGGTTGGCGCCGTTGTCGGTGGCGAACACGATCACCGTATTTTTATCGCGACCGGTCTGCTTCAGGGTGTTCAGCACCGCGCCGACCTGATCGTCCATATAGGCAATCATCGCCGCGTACACCTGCATGGTCTTGGCTTCATATTTTTGCTGCTCGGGCGTCAGCGCGTTCCAGGCCTTATCCAGCGCCAGCGTCGGCATCGGCGTGCGATCGGAAATCAACCCCAGCGCTTTCAGGCGTTGAATGCGCTGCTGATAGGCCTGCTGGTAGCCGGCGTCGTATTTGCCGTCGAATTTGGCGATCCAGTCATCCGGCGCCTGCAGCGGATCGTGCGGCGCGGTGAACGCCAGATAAGCGAAGACGGGCTTATTCTGCGGCGTCTCGCGGATCCACTGTTCCAGTTGATCGGCATAGGCCTTGCTGGAGTAGAAATCTTTGGGCAACGACACGCGTTTGCCGTTCAGGGTGTAGAAGGTGTGGAACGCCTCCACGGTGCCCAGCGGTTTCGCATCGTCGAAATGGCTGGTGCCGCCGCCCATGAAGGCGAAGGCGCGCTCGAAGCCGCGATCGGTCGGTTTGGCGCCGTCGACATAGCCCAGGTGCCATTTGCCCGCCATCATGGTGGCGTAACCCGCGTCGCGAAAGCGCTCCGGCAATGTGGTCACGCGGTCGGTCAGCCGCATTTCATAGCCCGGCTGCGCGGCGGTGCTCTCATACCACCACATGCCGCCCATGCCGGCCTGCTGGTTGGTGTTGCCGGTCATCAACATCGACCGCGCCGGCGCCGACATCGGCGAGGTGTAGTACTGGCTCATGCGCACGCCCCGCTCGGCCAGCGCCTGCAGGTTGGGGGTCGGTATCTCGCCGCCGAACGGGCTGATGTCGGAGTAGCCCATGTCGTCCACCAGAATGATCAGCACATTGGGGCGATCGGCGTCCGCCCCCTGAGCCAGGCCCGATAAGGCACCGCTCAACGCCACCGCCAGCGTTTTTTTCTGCATCGTTCGTTCCCCGTATGGTCATGTGGACTGAACAACCCGACGCCTCAGCCCGAGAAAGGTCATCATTTTTTCGTCTTATACGTTTGGCGCCGCCTGGCGCTATCTTCAATTCGCAGTGTAGGAAGCGGTGGAAAAGCCTGGCTATCGTTCTTAAGAACGAGGGACGGCGACGGTCGCGCCGGTTGTAGCACGCGCAGAGCGGCGAGGGCTTCGCCCAGGCAAGCATTGAAAAGCGCTGTAAATTCAGCGGGAAAAGCGGTGAATTATTTCATTAACCTATTAATGAAAATCGCGATAAATACAGCCTGAAAAGCCCTGACTAACGCAGTGTCATCTTGTTATTTATGTGTTTTATTGCAATCGGCCTCACGTTGTTAATATGTTTTTATTGTGTTGCCAAATTGCTACAACTATGCTTGTATCGTTCATATATTGACCGCCAACATTCTCCAGTTGAACGATAAAGGGAGGAACACGAATCATGCACAGCACCGCATCCGATGCCTTTATCAACAGTTGTTTGGCGACCATTACGCACCTGATCCCGGTGTCCGCCGGGGTGTTTTATCTGGTCGATCGCGACCTGCGGCCGGATCACTACATCCTGCACGGCATGCCCGATAAAACGCATCAGCAGTACCTGAACCACTTCCAGCAGATAGACCCGCTGCAGCCGGCCAATTTCCATCGCCAGGACATCACCATGGTCGGCATGAGCCCGGCGGCGATCGCCGGCAACCGCCGCTATTACCACGACTTTATGCTGCCGAACGACATGCGCGACATGACGGAGATCTTCATCCGCCAGCGCAAGCGCATCGTCGCCGGGGTATCGCTGATCCGTGATACCCCGTTTACCGAAGCGGAGCGCGGCCGACTGCGCGCGGTGCTGCCGCTGATCGAGCTGGCGACGCGCGATCTGCTGCCCGACAGCGAGGCGCAGCTGCTGACCGCCAAAGAGCAAGAGATCGTCAACCTGGTGCGCGAAGGCGCCAGCAATAAGCGCATCGCCCTGAAGCTGGGCATTTCGCTGTCCACGGTGAAAACCCATATGCGCAATATTTTCGCCAAAACCGACGTGGTGAACCGCACCGAACTGGTCGCCGGCGGTTTTCTCGCCCACGGTTAACGCCCGATAGCGGCCGCCGCTGCCAACGGCCGAAAAATAACGTCAGAACGTATTCGCCATTTATGGCGCGGCTTCCCCCTGCCCGCAATCGGGCCGAGCGGGATATTTCATCGTCACTTAACGCTTGGGGAATAAGGTTTATGTCCAGTGATTCGGTTTCCGCGCCCGCCGTCGGCGCGGCGCTCCCCTGCCCGCCGCGGCTGCTGACCGCCATTATCGTCTTCGCCGCCATCGCGCCGGGCATTCTGATGACCGCCCCCGCCGTGGCCGCCCAGCTCGCCGCGCAGTGGCAGCTCGGTCCGGCGCAGATTGGCCACCTGTTCTCCACCGAACTCGGCGCCATGAGCCTGGCCACGCTGCCGGCGTGGTGGTGGATCGGGCGCATCAACTGGCGGCGGGTCGCTACGCTGTCGGCGCTGGTGTTTATCGCCGGCAACCTGGCTTCGGCGCTGGTGCAGGATTTCACCCTGCTGCTGCCACTGCGCTTTATCGCCTCGCTGGCGGGCGGCACCCTGATGATCCTGTGCATCACCTGCGCCGCCGGCACCGCCAATCCCAGCCGCGTCTATGCCTTCTGGGTGCTCGGCCAGCTGGTGCTGGGCGCGGTCGGGCTGCTGGTGCTGCCGCCGCTATTCGCGCACTTCGGCCTGATGGCGGTCTACCTGATTTTGGCGGCCATCATGCTGTGCTGCCTGCCGCTCATCCCGGCGTTCCCCAACGGTTTCACCGCCGCCCGCGCCGCCCGCAGCGGCCCCGCCGCCTCGCTGGCGCGCAAGCTGTGCGCCGTGCTGGCGGTGCTGACCTTTTACATTAGCCTGAGCGCGGTCTGGACCTTTATCGGCGGCATCGCCGCCGGCGCCGGGTTGTCGCCGGCTCACAGTGGTCAGGTGCTGGCCGTCGCCACCTTGCTCGGCATCGTCGGCGCCGGCGCCGCGGCGCTGATCGGCGCGCGCTTCGGCGGCGGGCGCCTGATCGTGCTGGGGTACGCCCTGCTGCTGGCCAGCGTGGCGCTGCTGACGGGCCAACCCTTGCTGCTGCGCTTCGCCCTGGCCGCCCTGCTGTTCAAATTCACCTGGACCTTCGTGCTGCCGTTCATTCTGGCGCGGGTCGCCGGGCTGGATAACGACGGCAAGCTGATGAACGGCATCAACCTGGTGATCGGCGGCGGCATGGCCATCGGCCCGACGCTGGCCGGCTCTCTGATCGAATCTTCCGGCGGTTTCAACGCCTTGCTGCTCGGCGCGCTGGGCTGCGCGCTGCTGTCGCTGCTGTTGATTTCGCTGGCTTCACCGCGCGCACCGCGCCGTATAACAGGAGGAGAAAGGTGAAAAGAACAACCGGTTTCTTGTTTGATGAACGCTGTTTCTGGCACAGCACCGGCCTGCACGCCACCACCCTGCCGGTCGGCGGCTGGGTGCAACCGCCCTCAGGCGCCGGCCATGCCGAATCGCCGGAAACCAAACGGCGCATGAAGAACCTGATGGACGTATCCGGCCTGTCGCGCCGGCTCACCCTGCTGAGCGCCGAACCGGCGACGGAAGAAGACCTGCTGCGCATCCACCCCGCCCACTACCTGCAGCGCTTCAAACAGGTGAGCGACAGCGGCGGCGGCCTGCTGGGGGAGGAAGCGCCGCTGGGGCCGGGCAGCTATGAAATCGCCAAACTCTCCGCCGGGCTGGCCTGCGCGGCGGTGGAGGCGGTGCTGCAGGGCGAACTGGATAATGCCTATGCGCTGTCGCGCCCGCCGGGCCACCACTGCCTGCCGGATCAATCGATGGGCTTCTGCTTCCTGGCCAATATTCCCATCGCCATCGAGCGCGCCAAGGCCCGTTACGGCCTCGGAAAAGTGGCGGTGCTCGACTGGGACGTGCACCACGGCAACGGCACCCAGCACATCTATTGGCAGCGCGGCGACGTGCTGACGCTGTCGCTGCATCAGGACGGCTGCTTCCCGGCGGGCTATTCCGGCGAGCAGGATCGCGGTGAAGGCGACGGGGCGGGCTGCAACGTTAACGTGCCGATGCTGGCCGGCGCCGGCGACGACGGCTACCTGCACGCCATGCGGCGCATCATCATCCCGGCGCTGGAAAAATTCGAGCCTGAGCTGATCATCGTCGCCTGCGGCTACGACGCCAACGCCCTCGATCCGCTGGCGCGCATGCAGCTGCACAGCGACAGCTTCCGCGCCATGACCGCGCTGGTGCAGGACGCCGCCGACCGGCTGTGCGGCGGCAAGCTGGTGATGGTGCACGAAGGCGGCTACGCCGAATCCTACGTGCCGTTCTGCGGCCTGGCGGTAATGGAGCAGCTGAGCGGCGTGCGCACGGAAGTGCAGGATCCGCTGCTGGCGTTCATCCAGCAGCAGCAGCCGCGCGACGCGTTCAACCGCTTCCAGCGCGAAGCGCTCGACGAACTGGCGCGCCAGTTCGGCCTGTAATCCCCTCTCTGCGGGCGCCGCATCCGGCGCCCCTGACAACCTCGCCGCCAGCCGCTACGCTGAAGGGCAACCCTACCACCATGAGAACAATAACATGTCCGAACAAACCGTCAGCTTTATCAAAGGCCGTCACGGCGACATCGCCGTGCACGACTGGGGAAACGACAAGCCGCGCTATCTGGCGCTGCTGATACACGGCTACGGCGAGCACCTCGGCCGCTATCAATACGTGGCGCGCACGCTGCAGGCGCAGGGCGCGCGGGTGTTCGGCCCCGACCATCTCGGCCACGGCCTGTCGCAGGGCGAGCGCGTGCTGATCGAAGATTATGACGCCGTGGTCGACGACGTGCAGCGCGTGGTCAGCCATTTCCGACAGCAATACCCCACCTTGCCGCTGGTGGCGATCGGCCACTCGATGGGCGGCATGATCGCCACCCGCTACGTGCAGCGCCATAGCGAGGAAGTGCGCGCGCTGGTGCTGTCCGGCCCGCTGCTCGGCGACAGAACGGCGATCTCCGATCTGGCCGAACTGCCGACGATCCCCGACGCGCCGCTGGATACCGCCACCCTGGCGCGCGATCCGGCGGTCGGCGCAGCGTATCAGGAAGATCCGCTGGTGTGGCACGGGCCGTTCAAGCGCCCCACCCTGCGCGCCATGCAGCGGATCCTCGCCGCCATCAACGCCGGGCCGGGCTTCGGCGCGCTGCCCACGCTGTGGATCCACGGCGACGACGATCGGCTGGTGCTGATGAGCGAAACGCAAACCGCGCTCGATCGTCTGCGCGGCGACGATTTCGAACGGATGATCAATGCGGGCGGGCGGCACGAGAGCTTTAACGAAACCAATAAGGATCAAATCCTCAAGCGGGTGACCGATTTTATTACGCGGGCGTTAGGCTAAGGCGCTCCCCCTCGGCATTCAGCCTGCTGAGGGGGGCATGACGGCGTCAGCCCTCGACGATGGCGAGGTAGTGTTTGACGAAGCGATCCGAGGTGATGTCCCAACGCACCGGAGTGCCCTTCTCGACGAACCAGGAGTCGCCGGCCTGATACTGCACCGATTCGCCGGTGCGTTCGTTGGTCAGGGTCGCGCTACCTTCCCACACCGTGGCGTGCTCGGCGAACGGATACTCCATCACGAAGCTGCCGCGGGTGCAGCTGAACACGCCGCAGTTCAGGTTGTCGGTCGGTTCGCCGAAGATGCTGGCCACGCCGACGTTTGGCGTGCCGGCGATCACCGTGGCGCCCAGGTTGCTGACGCTGCCGATCTCCAGCAGTTCCGGCAGTGGTTGTTTAAGCAGTAACGGTTTCATGTCATTCTCCTCTGAGGGTTAACGGCGGCCTTTCCAGTAGCCGGATGTCTGGTGCCAAACCTTACCGGCGGTGGTCATCACCCGCCGCAGCTTGTCCTTGCCGAAGATGTTGACGTGCGGGATCGAGCTCATCAGATCGTACCGATCGGATCCTTCGCTCATGCCCTCCGCCAGCACCTTGCACACGATGTGGCTCGGCGTCACGCCGAAGCCGGAGTAGCCCTGCACGTAAAACACATTGTCGCGATCCGGCAGCGTGCCGATCTGCGGGAACAGGTTCGCGCTGCAGCACAGCGGGCCGCCCCAGGCCAGATCGATCTTCACGTCTTTCAGGTACGGGAACACCTTCAGCATCAGGTTGCGGTTCCAGGCCTTGAGATCCGACGGGAAATATTCGATCAGGCGGGTGGCGCTGCCGAACAGCAGCCGGTTTTCGTTGGTCACCCGGTAATAGTCGATCACCGGGCGGATGTCGCTGTAAGCGCCGCGGATCGGACTGATCTGGCGGATCAGATCGTCAGACAGCGGCTCGGTGGCCAGCTGGAAGGCGTAGGTATTGATGGTCTTGCGGTAGATCTGCGGCTCCATGCCGTTGAGAAAGCCGTTGCAGGCCCACAACATCTTGTTGGCGCGCACCGAGCCCATGGCGGTGCGCACCGTGATGCGCGGGCCATACTCCACGTTGAGCACGCTGCTGTTCTCGAAAATTTTCACCCCATAGCCGCTCAGCGCCTTAGCCTCGCCCAGCAACAGGTTGAGCGAATGCACGTGGCCGCCGCCCATGTGTTTCAGCGCGCAGGTGTAGGCGTCGGAGCCCACCACCTGCTTCACCTCCGCCCCGGTGTAGAGCTCAATCTCCTCCTGCGGCGCTACCGCCTTGAACTCCTTCAGCCAGCCGCGCAGGGTCTTCTCCTGGCGCGCGTTGCTGCCGAGATAGCCGTAGCCGAAGCAGAAGTCGGCGTCGATGTCATATTTCTTGATGCGCTCGCGGATAATGCCAGCGCCGAGATTGCTGATTTTGAAGATGGTTTCCAGCCCGGCCGGGCCAACGTGGCGCTTGATCTTCTCCAGATCGTGGCCGATGCCGGCCATCACCTGGCCGCCGTTGCGCCCGGTGCCGCCGTAACCCAGATAGCGGCCTTCGAGAATGGCGATGTTGGTGATGCCCTTCTCCGCCAGCTCCAGCGCGGTGTTGATGCCGGAGAAGCCGCCGCCGATGATCACCACGTCGACGTCCAGATCCTCTTCCAGCGTCGGGAAGCGCAGATCGTATTTTTTGGTCGCCGCGTAGTAGGTTAAGGACTCGATTTCGTTGTTCACTGCCGCACTCCCGATTGCCTATGCCATGACATCGGATTATCGGGAGCAGTGGGATCGTTCGCTATGTCCCCTTAGGGACATTCGCTACAAAAAATTAACATTCACGCGCTGCGTCGCTGCGGGGCAGTCAGCAGCAGGCTGAACAGTTCGGCCTGCGAACCGATGTTCAGCTTGCCGTAGATGTTCTTGCGGTGGTTTTTTACCGTGCCGAGGCTGATGAACAGCCGGTCGGCAATCTGCTGCGAACTGCAGCCGGCGAGGATCAGATCGACAATCTCGCGCTCGCGCGGCGTCAGCAGATAACGCGCCTGCGCGCCGTCGCTGTTCACCGTCGCGGCCTCGGCCGGCGCCGCCACCACCTCACCGTGCAGCCGCGCCACGCTTTTCACCAGCGTCAACGCGCTGCGCAGATCCGCCCGTTGCGGGTAGCGCACCGCCACCGTGCGGCGCGCCGAGCCGAAGAACACCCCCAGCCCGCGCTCCGGCGTCAGCTGCAGCAGCACGCCGGCCTCGTCGTGCCAGCCGGTCTTGCGATAAAAATTGCGGTAATAGTCGCTGTGATAAAACCCGCAGGGCGCCAGCTGGCGCAGCGTGAGCACCTCACCTTCGCCGCCGTCGCTCAGTGCGCGGTAAAACGGATCCTGCAGGTAGGCGCCCTGTTGGTAGAGCTGGTTGACCGCATCGCTGTTTTCCCGCTCGGTTTTGATCAGGCAATGCGGCGGCCGACCGCGTTCGAAGGCATAGACGATGGCGTTGTCGAAGGCGAAGAACCCTTCCAGCCAATTCAACAGGCTGGGATAAAAGCGCGGGCTGGCCACCGCATCGATCACCGCAGACAAGCGTTCAACCTGAATTTCCATACCCGCCTCGCCATTATTAATACATTAACAATCTACCGATTCCGGATGGGGTTGGCCGCATGGCGGCCGGTACTGTTAAAAAAAGCATCCGCAGCGCCGAAATGCAAGAACGCGATCGTTTACATGTTAAACAACTCACAGGTTGCCGCGGCGGGGAAAGCGGTGGCCGCTCCGCGCCCGCTGGCTTATGCTGTGGCATCGCGATCTGCAACGCCGTCAAGGAGACCTCATGTCCGTCAGCCACATCATCGCCAACCGCCAGACCTGGTTCGGCCACGGCAGCATCCAACAGCTGTCGCCGCTGCTGCTTGCCGATCCGCAGCCGACGCTGCTGTTCAGCTGCCGATCTTTTCTCAACGGCCCGGTGTACGCCGGCCTGCGCGAATCGCTGGCGCCGCTGTTCATCGGCACCGAGATCGTCAGCCACGAGGCGTCGCCGCAGGAAATCGACGCCTGGGTGGCGCGCTGGCGCGGACAGGTGCGGCGCGTGGTGGCCATCGGCGGCGGCAGCGTGCTGGACGCCGCCAAGGCGTTCTCCGCGCTGGTGGAGCATCCGCTGCCGACGCTGCGCTATATGGAAAAGGTGGGCGACAGCAAAATCAGCGGCGCCACCCTGCCGCTGATCGCCATTCCCACCACCGCCGGTACCGGCAGCGAGGTGACGCAGAACGCGGTGATCACCGATACCCAGATCAGCAAGGTGAAAGCTTCGCTGCGCCATAACAACTTCGTGCCGCACACCGCCATTCTCGATCCGCAGCTGCTGGCGGGCGCCCCGGACAAGGTGCTGGCCTACTGCGCCATCGACGCCTTCACCCACCTGTTCGAGGCCTATCTGTCGAAAACCGCCGGCGCCATGACGCGCGACATGTCGCTGAGCGGCATCCGCCACTTCCTCGCCGCCTGGCCGGCGCTCAACCGCAGCGACGCGGCGCGCGAGGCGATCATGCAGGCTTCCTACCTCGGCGGGCTGACGCTGAGCGCCGCCGGGCTGGGGGTCATTCACGGCATCGCCGGCGAGATCGGCGCACTGCGCGACTACCACCACGGGCAGGTCTGCGGCCGCCTGCTCCTGCCGTTCCTCGCCCTGTTGGAAAACAGCGAACAGCCGCAGCAACGCGCGCTGATGGCCGAGCTGGCCGCGCGCCTGTACCCACACTGGCAGGGCAGCCCGGAGAGCTACCTGACCGACTTCATCACCCGCCACGCCATCGCGCCGTTCTGGCAGGACGATTTGCCGATTTCCGGCCAGGAATTGGCGGTGGCGCTGGAGAAATCCAACAGCAAGAATTCCTGGATCGACTATGCGCCGGCACAGCGGCAACGGATGATCGAAGAGGCGTTTCGCGTCGAATGATGATATCTACCCTAAATAGTTGGAGCTGCATCCCGGCGGCAAGAGGCGCCTCGCCAGGAGCTTACTCAAGTAAGTGACTGGCGTACGCACTCGCAGCCAACACAGATGCAGTTTCAAGTATGACGGGTATAATCAGATCAACGCACTAGCAGGAGTTAAGGAAATGGGCATCATCGGCTGGATCTTCGCCGGCATCGCGGTCGGCATCCTGGTCGGCGCGCTGATCAGAATCTTCGGCAAGAAGAAAGAACAGTAAGCGTCACGCTGTTCCGTGGGCCGCCAGCAGGCACTCATGGAACAGCTTCACCACCCGCTGCGGCACCGGCGAGCGGCGCAGCACGCTGGAGTATTCGCAGTGATAGCGGAACAGCGCCGGTTTGATCGCCCGCATCATATTCTGCGCCACGAAAAACGCCGCGTAGTGATCCGGCAAAAAGCCGACGTATTTGCCGGACAGGATCAGCGTGGCGATCGACTCCTGCGCAAACCCCGTCGCCTTGCGATGCAAATGTTGCTGCAGGCTCAGTTCCATATTCGGCGAATGATAGCCTAATCCGGCGAAGGCATAATTGTGCAGCAGATCCCAATTTAATGTTTCATGGGGGCCGGAAAATAATTCATGCTGTGCGCCGCAATATAAGAACATCCTCTCACTGAATAACGAATGATAAGATAAACTTTCCGCGCTGCGGTGCATGGGAATAACGCCAACCTGAAATTGCCCGTCAATGACGCCGCGTTCAATGGTATTAATCGGCTCCACGTACATTTGCAAAGAAACCTCCGGCGCGCGCTCGCTGAATAATGCGATGGCCCGGCCGATCTGCGCCTGCGGATTGCTGACCGTATGGTCGAATATCGCCACGTGCAGCTGCCCGCCCATGCGCTGGTGCACCTCGTCCACCCCGCGCCGGAACGCCTCGGTGGCCGCCAGCAGGTTGACGGTTTCCTGGTAGATAATCAGCCCCTCGTCGGTGACCGCAAAGCCCTCGCGCCCGCGCTGGCACAGCGTCAGGCCCAGCCGCTGCTCCAGATCCTTGATGTGCTTGCTGATGGTCGACAGGCTGATGTTCAGCTCCAGTTCGGCGGCGCTCATGCCGCCGCAGTCGACCACGGCCTTGAATACCCGCAGCAAACGCAGATCCATATCCGACAATTGTCCTAACAGCGCGCGCTTTTTTACTTGCATAAAACCTTAAGTAAGTTTCGACATATGATTATTCACAGTAGAGAACAAGCGGTACATAGTCAATTTCGCACAACAATTCGTTAACAACTCAGTTTATTTCATTAATCGCTCTTATTTTCCTGTTCGGAGGAAAACATGGCCGCTGAAAATCACCCGCTAAATAACCTCGATGCCGCAGGATTAGAGGCCCATTGGATGCCTTTTACCGGCAACCGCAATTTTAAAGCGCAGCCGCGCATCATTACTCAAGCCGCGGGGGCGTATTACACCAGCCACGACGGCAGAAAGATTTTCGACGGCCTGTCCGGATTGTGGTGCTGCGGATTGGGGCACGGCCGGCAGGAAATCACCGACGCCGCCCAGCGCCAGCTGGCGACGCTGGATTACTCGCCGGCGTTTCAGTTCGGCCACCCGCTGTCGTTCGAGCTAGCCAACCAGATCAAAGCGATGACGCCGGCGGGGCTGGATTACGTGTTCTTCACCGGCTCCGGCTCGGAAGCGGCGGACACCTCGCTGAAAATGGCGCGCGCTTACTGGCGCGCCAAAGGTCAGGCGGGCAAAACCTGCTTTATCGGCCGGGAAAAGGGCTACCACGGCGTTAACTTCGGCGGTATCTCGGTCGGCGGCATCGCCGGCAACCGCAAGGCGTTCGGCGCCGGCGCCGAGGCGGATCACCTGCCGCACACCCTGCTGGCCGGCAACGCCTTTTCGCGCGGCATGCCGCAACAGGGGGCGGAGCTGGCGGAAGAGCTCAACCGCATCATCGCGCTGCGCGACGCCTCGACGATCGCTGCGGTGATCGTCGAACCGTTCTCCGGCTCCGCCGGCGTGATTGTGCCGCCGGTCGGCTATCTGCAGCGCCTGCGCGAGATCTGCACCCAGCATGACATTCTGCTGATCTTCGACGAAGTGATCACCGCCTTCGGCCGCTGCGGCGCGATGACCGGCGCCGAGGCGTTCGGCGTCACGCCGGACATCATGAACATCGCCAAACAGGTGACCAACGGCGCGCAGCCGATGGGCGCGGTGGTGGTGCGGCCGGAGATCTACCAAACCTTCATGAACGGCGGCGAACCGGACTACCAGCTCGAATTCCCGCACGGCTACACCTACTCCGCCCATCCGGTCAGCTGCGCGGTCGCGCTGGCGACGCTGGACATCCTGCAGCGCGAACAGATGGTGGAGCGCGTACAGGCGCTGGCGCCCTATTTCGAACGCGCGGTGCACAGCCTGCAAGGAGCCAAACACGTCGCCGACATTCGCAATATCGGCCTGGCGGCCGGCATCACGCTGGCGGCGCGGCCCGGCGAACCGGCGCGGCGCCCCTTCGAGGCGGCGATGCGCTGCTGGGAAAGCGGATTTTACGTGCGCTACGGCGGCGACACCCTGCAGCTGGCGCCGCCGTTCATCAGCAGCGAGGCGCAGATCGATGCGCTGATCAACGCCGTCGGCGACGCCCTCAACGCCACCGAATAAGGAGAGAATCATGACCATCACCCATTGGATCAACGGCGAGCCCGCCGCCGGGGGCGAACGCAGCCAGCCGGTTTACGACCCGGCCACCGGCCAATCGGCGCAGGAGGTGCAGCTGGCCGACCGCGCCACGGTGGAGCGCGCCATCGCCGCCGCCGAACAGGCCTATCCCGCCTGGCGCGATACCCCGCCGCTGAAACGCGCGCGCATCATGATGAAGCTCAAGGATCTGCTGGAGCAACATGCCGACGCCGTCTGCCAATTGATCACCGCCGAGCACGGCAAAGTGCTCAGCGACGCCCTGGGCGAACTGCAGCGCGGCATCGAGAATATCGAATACGCCGGCTATGTGCCGGAACTGCTGAAAGGCGAACACAGCAAAGAGGCAGGCCCGGGCATCGACAGCTGGAGCGAGTTTCAGCCGCTGGGGGTGGTGGCGGGCATCACCCCGTTCAACTTCCCGGCGATGGTGCCGCTGTGGATGTGGCCAATGGCGGTCGCCTGCGGCAATACCTTCGTGCTGAAGCCTTCCGAGCGCGTGCCTTCCGCCGCGCTGTATATCGCGCGGCTGGCGGCGGAGGCCGGGCTGCCACCGGGGGTGCTCAACGTGGTCAACGGCGACCGCGAAGCGGTGGAGACGCTGCTGCATGACGGGCGCGTCAAAGCGATAAGCTTCGTCGGTTCGACGCCGGTGGCGGAGCACATTTATCACACCGGCTGCGGCCAGAACAAACGGGTACAGGCGCTGGGCGGCGCCAAAAACCACGCGGTGGTGCTGCCGGACGCCGATATCCCCGGCGCGGTCGGCGCGCTGATGGGCGCGGCCTTCGGTTCCTGCGGCCAGCGCTGCATGGCCATCCCGCTGGTGGTGGCGGTGGGCGACGGCACCGCCGACGCGCTGATCGCCGGGCTGCGGCAACAAATGGCCGCCATGCGCGTCGGCCCCGGCAGCGACAACCGCAACGACATGGGGCCGCTGGTGACCCAGCAGCATTATCAGAAGGTGAAAGGCTATATCGAGCAGGGCGTGGCCGAAGGCGCCGAGCTGCTGGTGGACGGCCGCGAGCTGAGCGTGACCGGCGACGACGGCCGCCCCAGCCAGGGGTATTTCCTCGGCCCGACGCTGTTCGATCGCGTGACGCCGGGCATGCGCATCTATCAGGAAGAGATCTTCGGCCCGGTGCTCGGCGTGGTGCGCGCGGCGTCGCTGCAGGAGGCGATGACCTTGATCGACGCCCACGAATACGGCAATGGCACCTGCCTGTTCACCCGCGACGGCGAAGCGGCGCGTTACTTCTCCAGCCGCATTCAGGTCGGTATGGTGGGGATCAACGTGGCGCTGCCGGTGCCGGTGGCCTACCACTCGTTCGGCGGCTGGAAGCGCTCGCTGTTTGGCGATCTGCACGCCTACGGCCCGGACGCGGTCAGGTTCTACACCAAACGCAAGACCGTGACCCAGCGCTGGCCGGCCTCCGGCGACGCCCGGCTCGCCAGCTTCAGCTTCCCGTCGGGGCAGGGGTAATCCCAGAATAACGAAAAGTCCTTTCCGGGGAAGTTCGCTTCCCCGGTATTTCCACGCGCTCCATTTCATCTTTACGCAGGACAACAGAGTCGCCCTTCTGGCGGCAACAACAATTCACCCAAGCGTTAATGGAGTAGTTCCCAATGAAAGAGTCCGCCCCTGAACACACCTTCAAAGGCAATCTCAGCGTCCTCGACGTGGTGATGATCACCGCGTCCGGCGTGACGCCGGCCAGTTCGATCTTCGTCATCGCGCCGCTGGCGATCGCCAACGCCGGCAGCGGCGCCTTTCTGTCGTTTCTGATCGCCGCCTGCGTCGCCGCCGCCATCGCGCTGTGCTATGCCGAGCTCGGCGCCGCACACCCCAGCGCCGGCGGCGAATACAGCATCATCAAGCGCCTGTTCGGCACCCTGTGCGGGTTGCAGACCTACCTGTTTATCCTCAGCGCCTCGCTGTTCGTGCCGGCGGTGCTGGCCACTGGCGCAGTGCCCTACCTGAATACCGCGCTGGGCACCCAATTCGACGCCTCCACCGCCGGCATGCTCACCGTGCTGGTCGGCGGTATCTGCGCCATTTTCAACATCAAGGCCAACGCCCTGCTGACCGGCGCCTTTCTGGTGGTGGAAGTGGCGGTGCTGGCGCTGATCGCCTGGCTCGGTTTCAGCCATCCGCATCAAAGCGCGGAGATCCTCACCGCGCCGGTGATGCTGGACGCGCAAGGCAGCCTGGCGCCGGTATCGCTGCCGCTGATCGTCGCCATGGTCGGGGTCGCGCTGTTCTCCTACAACGGCTACGGCGCGGCGGTGTACATGGCGGAAGACATGCGCGAACAGGGCAGGCCGATGGCGATCGCGATCATGCTGACGCTGACCATCGTGGTGCTGGTGGAGTTGGTGCCGTTCACCGCCCTGCTGATCGGCTCGCCGTCACTGACGGAGATGGCCAAACAGGCCGACCCGGTCGGCTATGTGGTCACCGAGCTCGGCGGCCCGACGCTGGCGCGGGTGGTGAGCGGCGCGATTTATCTGTCGGTATTCAACGCCATCATCGCCATCGTGGCGCAGTTCAGCCGCATGATGTTCGCCAGCGGACGCGACGGCTTCTGGCTGCCGGCGTTCAACCGGGCGCTGAAAATCATCCATCCGCGCTTCGGCACCCCCTGGATCGCCACCCTGCTGTTCGGCGTGCCCTCGGCGCTGCTGGCGTTTTGCTCCGACCTCGAATCGCTGACCTCGTTCACCGTGATCCTGCTGCTGCTGGTGTACATCATCATGGCGGTCGCGGCGCTGATCAGCCGCCGTCGCCGCCACTTCCCCCACCCGTATCTGATGCCGCTGTGGCCGCTGCCGGTGGTGGCGGCGCTGCTGTGCTGCCTGTACGTACTGTGGACGATTTTGATCGCCAGCAGCCTGAAAGACTTTATTATCATTGCCGGCATCATCGGCTTCGGGCTGGCGCTGAACCATCTGCGCGGCCGCCAGACGGCGCCCCTCGCCGCCCCCTCAATAGAAGGAGAATAACCATGACGCAGCGCACTCAGGATCTGGGCATCACCATCGGCCAGGGCACGCCCGGCCCGCTGAACGCCATCACCGACGTGCCCGGCGTGCGCGTCGGCCATGCCAGCCTGCATGCCGATTTGGCGGACGGGCGCAGCGTGCGCACCGGCGTGACGGTGATCGAACCGCGCCCCGGCTCCGCCCGCCACGCCCCCTGCTTTGCCGGCGTGCACGTGCTGAACGGCAACGGCGACGCCACCGGCCTGGAATGGGTGCGCGAAGCGGGGCTGCTGACCAGCCCGATCGCCTTCACCAACACCCACAGCGTGGGGGTAGTGCGCGATGCGCTGATCGCGCTGGAACGCGAAGCGCTGCCCGCGAGCGACAACGCGGTGTACTGGAATATGCCGGTGGTGATGGAAACCTTCGATGGCCTGCTCAACGACATCAACGGCTTTCACGTCAAGGCCGAGCACGTGCGCCAGGCGCAGCAGGCGGCCCGTGGCGGCTTGCCGCAGGAAGGCGCGGTCGGCGGCGGCAGCGGCATGATCTGCCATGAATTCAAAGGCGGCAGCGGCACCGCATCGCGCCGCTTGCCCGCCGATCAGGGCGGCTGGACGGTGGGCGCCATTGTGCAGGCCAACCACGGCAAGCGCGAGTCGCTGCTGGTGGGCGGTTATCCGGTGGGCCGCCACCTGGGGCATATCCCCTCGCCGTTCACGCCGCAGTTGCCGCATCCCGGCATGGGCTCCATCGTGGTGGCGCTGGCCACCGACGCGCCGCTGCTGCCGCACCAGTGCGCGCGCCTGGCGCAGCGCGCCAGCATCGGCATCGCCCGCACCGGCGGCGGCACCGAGGATTCGAGCGGCGATATCTTTATCGCCTTCGCCACCGGCAATGACGACCTGCCGCCCGCCGACTACGCCAATAAAGGCGATTTCACCACGCCGCTGCGCATGGTGAACAACGACTACATTTCGGCGCTGTTCGCCGCGGCGGCGGAAGCGGTGGAAGAAGCGATCGTCAATGCGTTGCTGGCGGCCAATACCGTCAGCGGCAACGGCCATCGGGCGGAAGGATTGAGCGCCGAACAGCTGGTGACGGCGCTGGAGAAAGCCGGCTGGCGGCGGTAAAAAAACACAGGGCGCGGGGGTTAACCGCGCCCTGATTATCAGGATTCGCCGCCCGGCTTGGGCGTCGGGTAGTCGTAATCCAGCCGCAACGGTTCGGCGTAGACGCTGTTCCACAGCTGTTGGTACAGCTGGTCCAACCGCCCGCTCATCGCCGCGCTGTGCAGCACCAGCTCCAGATTGCGCGAGTTGTCCAGATAGCCGCCGGTCCAGTTGCTGGTGCCCACCCAGGCGATCTCATCATCGATGGTCATCAGCTTGCTGTGGATCACCCGGGCAAACGGGATGAAGCCGCTGCTGGCCGGCGGAATAGTCACCACCTTGATCTGCAGGTTCGGCACCAGCGCCAGGCTCTTCAGCCAGGCGATATCCGGCTTTTTGGTGTTCCAGTTGGCCACCATCAGCTCGATCTGCACGCCGCGCGCCGCCGCGCTGCGCAGCGCGTTGTCGATCACCGCATAGAAGGGACGGCTGCGTTCCGGGCCGAACGACAGCGGCGCGTAGTCCATCACCTGCACCCGCACCCGCCGTTTGGCGTCGGCCAGCAGGCGCGGCAGCTCGGCCTGTGAGTCGATCACCCCTGCCGGATTGTAGGCGCGCGGGCTGGCCACCAGATAGTTGCCCTGCGGGGGCGCGGTCGGCGGCGAGTCGGGCAGCGCCGGCACCGGCTTATCCTGCGCCAGCAGCGCCTGCGCCCGCCAGTCCTGTTCGAAGATCGCCTGGATCTGCCCCACCACCCTGGCGTCGCTGATGCGCAGCCCGGTTTCGTGAATGTGTTCCAGCGCGCGCCAGTCGAAGTTCTGGCTGCCGACGAACGCCTGCTCGCCGTCCACCAGCAGATACTTGGCGTGCAGGATGCCGCCGCTCAGCTTCTGATAAGGAATGATGCGCAGCTCCAGATTGGGGATCGCCTTCAGCTGTTCCAGCGTTTCGGCGGTAGAAATGCGAAGGCCCTTCTCTTCGACCAAAAAGCGGATTTTCACCCCGCGTTCGCCGGCCGCCTTCAGGTGCTGCAGCACGCCATCCAGCAGCGAACCGTCCTGATTCGCCACGTAGAACTGCCCCAGGTCGATGCGGGTTTTCGCCGCGTCGAACATCTCGCGCCACACCTCGGCGGTGTTGCGCAGGTCGTCGGCCTGCAGCGCGGTTTCCACCGGCGCGGTGTACACCAGCTCGTAACCGGGAATCGCAAAACGCGCCGCAGCGCTCTGGCTCAACATCAATAAACAACCGCTCCACAATGCCGTATAAAGGCGGCCTCTCGGCCGCCGTGCTGGATGGCCATTAGGCATAGCGCGGCGCTCCGCTGTCAACCCATTGTTCGCCGCTGCCGCTCTCCGGCCGGCTGGCCGGTTGACCGGCGCGGATCAGCAGCACCTTCAGCAATTCGTTGATGCGCTCCATGCGGCTCTGCAGGAAGTTGTTGGCCACCAGGCACAGCAGCGCGATGGCGATGCCCAGCCCGGTGGCGTACAGCGCGGTGCCCATGCCGGCCGACACCAGACTCGGCTCGGACACCCCCGAGGCGGCCAGCGCCTTGAAGGTTTCGATGATCCCCATCACCGTGCCCAGCAGCCCCAGCAACGGCGCGGCGGTGACCACGGTTTCCAGTAGCCACAGGCCGCGCGCCATCGGCGGCTTGCTCAGCAGGTACTGGGCGTCGATCAGATCGCCGATCGCCTCGCGGTCGCCGGCGCGGTGTTTCTGCGCCAGCACCGGCGCGATCACCGCCATCGGCAGGCTGTTGCGCTGGGTCAGCGCGTCGGGCAAATCGGCGGCGCGGCGCACCTCCGGCGTCAGCGCCTGCTCCAGCCGGCGCGCCTGGCGCTGGGTATAGGCGAAGTACAGCGTGCGTTCGATGATGATCACCAGCGCAATCGCCAGCGCGGCGTACATCACGTAGAAAATAATGTCGTGCAACAGATTAGCGTCCATACAGGTTTCCTCTTCCCCGCCGCACGGCAGGCAGCGGGGTATTCAGTTAAAAGGTGGCTTCCAGCGAGACGCTGAAGGTGCGTTCTTCGCCGACGTTGTAATACGGCGTGCTGGCCTTCACACCGCCGTAGGGCGCCGCGTTGAAGGTGGTGGTGCGCACCGAGGTCAGGTATTCCTTGTCAAACAGGTTGCTGATGCCAAAGCGCAGCGCGGCGCTTTTGACGATTTTCTTGTCCACCGGCAGATGCACCCCCGCCGCCAGATCGAACACCGTGCGGCCGCCGATCTTCTCGTCGTTGGTCAGATCGCCGTAGAACGCGCTGACGTACTTGCCGCTGACGCTGCCGTAATACAGCCCGTCGTCATAACCCAACGTCATGTTCAGCAGGTTTTTCGGCACGTTCGGCACTTCTTTGCCGGAGGTCGGCAGCGGCTGCCCGCCATTGCTGACGATGTCGCTCTTCTGCTTCGATTGGGTATAGGTATAAGAGGTGTAGTAGTTGAAGTTATGCGGCAGTTGGCCGCTCCACTCCAGCTCCAGCCCTTTGTTCTCCACGTTGCCGATGTTCATCATCTCGTAGTCGCCGGCCGCGTTGGTGGTGGAGATTTGGCGATCGCTGTAGCGCATGTAGAACAGCGTGGCGCTCAGCAGCATGTCCTCTTGCTGGAAACGCCAGCCCAGCTCGTGGTTCCAGCTCAGTTCCGGCTTGGTGCTGAGCGAGTCGCCGACGTTGTACAGCACGTAGTTTGGCGGCGTGCGCATGTTGCGCGTCAGGTTGTAGAACACCTGGTTTTCCTGGTTCACCTTATAGCTGGCGCTGAAGTTCGGCAGGAATTCGTGATAGGTGGCTTTGCGCTTCTCCGGCACGTTGTACAGGCTGCCGCGGTTGTCCCCTTTGCGCTCCACATACTGATAGGCCAGGCCGCCGACGAAGGTCCAGTCCGGCGTGGCGAACCAGGTGTCCTGCAGCCACACTTTCTGCGCCGGGGTGATGGTGTACTGGTTGCGTCCCTGCACGGTGTTGCCGTTGGCGTCCTTCACCTGATCGGAACCGCCAGGTTTCCCCCAAATCTGTGACGGGTTGCCGTCGCCCTTGATGCTGATGAACGGCTGAGTCTGCAACTGGCGCGCGCGCTCGTACCAATAACCGACGTCCAGGCTGTGCTGCTCGTTGATGTCCCACTTCAGCTTGGTGGTGATGCCCGGCCGCCAGGTTTGGGTCCACGACGGGCGGTAATAGGTGTTGGACTGCAGGTTGCTGAGGTCATACTGCCCGGCTCTGTCTGACGTGCTGGACAATACCGACGCCGTCTGGCCGTTGAAACTGCCGCCGTTGCCCCAGTAGTAATAGGGCTGCAGAGTCAGCGACAGGTTGTCGCGCAGCTGCAGTTTCTGGGTGAACGACAGCGTAAAGTTCTCGAACGGGTTGCGTTCAATCTTGTAATACTTGTTCAACTGCCCTTTGCTGTTGTACTCCGGCGAGGTGACATAATCGGTGTCACGACCGTCGTTTTGGAACTGCGCCTTGCTCAGGGTGTTGTAGTTGGTGTTGTTCTGGCGGTTGTACTTCATCACCAGATTGCTGCTGTTGCCGTTGCCGTCTTCATACAGCGAGTTCATCTCGAACTTGTCGGAGTACAGCCGCCCCTCGCCGCGCCATTTCTTCGCCTCGGTGTGCGAATAGGAGAGCCAGTTGCTGAAGCCGTTGTACTCGCCGGTTTCCAGGCGGGCGAAGGTTTTGCTCAGGCTGTTGCTGCCCAGCGTCTGCTTGACGAAACCGCCGAAGTCTTTCGCCGGGCGGCGCGTCACCAGGCCGATGTTGCCGCCGCTGGAGCCGATGTGCGGGCCGTCCGCTTCGGAAGACCCCTGGGTGACGAACACCTCTTCCAGGTTCTCCGCATCGCCGAGCAGGTTCGGGTAGACCGCGTAGTTGCCGGAGTCATTGATCGGGATGCCGTCCATCGACAGGCCGATCTGATCCGAGTTCATGCCGCGCATGGTGTAGTCCACGCCGCTCAGGCCGCTGGCGTCGTTGCTGTTGACGTTCAAGCCCGGCGTGTATTTCAGTTTATCGATGGCGTTGGCCGCCGACGGCATTTTGTCCATCGCTTCTTTGGTGACGGTGGAGCGCGCCTTGGCGCTGTCATCCTGCACCATCATGCCGCCGCCGAGCGACTGCCCCTTGACGCTGATGGTGCCGACATCGGTGGCGTCGGCCGCCAGCGCGGCGCCCGGCAGCATCACCGCCAGATAGATCCCAGAACGATTAAACGATTTCATTGTGTGCATCCCATAAAAATCAAACGATTAACCCTTGCGCTAAGGCGCCTGATAATTGAACGTCGCGGTAAATCTTTTGGTTGTTTGCCCGGCGAACGCCTCGCTCGGGAACGGCTTCACTGAACTGATGCTTTGCAGGCTGCTCATCGCCGCGCGATTCAGCAGCATGCTGGCGGCTTTGTTGGCGATGCCGGAAGAGAGCACCCGCCCGCTGCGATCGACCTCCAACCACACCTCGACGTTGCCCTGCGGGCGCTCGAGCGAGGCCTGCCGCCCGCTCGGGTAGCGCTTGCGCTGTTCCAACTCACGGCGCAAGGCCAGCAGGTAGCCGTTTTCTATCGCCTGCGCGTTCACCTTCGGCGCCGCGGGAGCGGCCGGTGCGGGCTGCGCCGCCGGTTTGCTGGCCAGCGCGCGCGGTACGGCGGGCGCCGGCGTCGGTTTGGGTTTCTCTACCGGTTTGGCTTTCTCTTTCACCGGTTTGGGTTTGGGCTTCGGCTGTGGCTTCGGCACCGGCTTGGCTTCCACGATCGGTTCCGGCGCCGGCACCACCGGTTCGGGGATCGGCTCCGGCTCGGGCGGCGGCGGTTCGGGCTGAGGTTCCGGCGGCGTTTCCGGTTGGGGTTCCGGCGCCGGTTCAGGTTCCACCAGCGCCAGTTCAATGGCGGTTTCGTCATAGCGCGGCTGGATCTTCAGTGCCGCCTGTTGGCTGGCGAACAGCAGGCAACCGGCGACAATCAGCGCCGGCAACCAGCTGAAAAGATGACGTGAGCAATAGAGCAGATACATGTCACAGCTTCCGTGTCGCGATGGAGACGGAGAAGAAGCCGCCCTGGCGCAGGTTGTCCATGACCGCCACCAGCCGCTCGACCGCCACGCCTTTATCGCTGTTGACGATGATGGTGGTGGTCTGGTTGGCCTGCTGCTGTTGTTTCAGCGTGTTGACCAACGCGTCGAGCGCGATCGGCTGGCCATCCAGCTGCAGCTGTTCGTCGGCCCCCAGCGTGATGATCGCTTTCTTCTGCGGTTTCAGCTGTTGCGCGCTGCCGGCGGACGGCAACTGCGTTTTCAGCCCGAGCGCCGGGATGACGTTCAGGCTGATCAAGACGAAAAACACCAATAAAAACATCATCACGTCGATCATCGGGATCAGTTCGATGTGCGCTTTGTTCTTTTTCGGTTCGTTCCAGTTACGCATGACACTCCCTCCAAAAGCGAAGCAGCCAATATAGGAGGGGTTTGTTTACCTTTTGTTACGCTTGTGTGATCTTATTTTCACAGCACGGATTTTTTGCGAGAATTTTTTCAATGGCAGGCGATAAGGGAGTAGATATAACTTATTAATTAGCGATAGTTTTTATTGGAATAATTGCGATGGGGTATTTCAGAGAGCCAAAGCCAGAGAGGATAATGTGAGAATAGTGACAGCCCATACGGTCACTACAACAAGACCTCAAGCCCGTGCTTACGTACGATCGAAAGCAGCTTGAGCGACACGCCGCCGGGCCGTTTCACCCCCGTCTCCCACTTCTGTATGGTCGACACGCTGGTATTCAGATAACGGGCAAAAACCGGTTGGCTTAAACGTAAATGCTCACGCAAGGCTTTGATCTCTTGGGGCTGCAACATCTCGACCGGAGCAAGGCAAGACTCATCGAAACTGCGTAGGGTTTCCAGAGAAATGGCGCCAGTACGATGCAATCCTTCAGCCGCGCTGTGAATCGCCTCAAAGGCCGGACTCCGAAACGTTTTTTCCTTCTTCATGGCAAATCTCCATCCATTCGTTCTTTACGACCAAGGATTGGAGCATTTCGTCGCTCAACGCGCCAAAATGCACCGCCAACTTGCGAAAAGCTTGCAATTCCGCCCCAGAGATATTGGCCTGGACCTGCTTGGCAAACAAAAAAACATACACCCAATGCCGACCGTTTTTCGCTAATACCAACGCACGGTCGCGATTATGATTAAGACGTTTTTTAAATACACCACCGCCTAAATCCACAGCCAAACCCCGTTGTACATCGTGTACCGCCCGACATAATGCCTTATCGGTAATGCCGTGCGCCTGAGCCTTCTTGCTAAACCAACGAGTTTTAAATGTACGCATTGCAATGACTCCCCCATAAAACATAGCACTGAGTGAAACACTTTTCCAGAGCATTCCTTCTCGCCAGCATCACCTCAAACGTCGATGATGGCCACCATGGGAAACCCGATTTGCATGATGGCGCGCATCATGACTTCTTTCTGTGCAACGCTGAGGGCATCATTGCGAACGCACACGCAACAACATGTTTTACAAGCACAAAAAAAGACGCCCGCAGGCGTCTTCTTGGCATTGTCACTGAGCCCGAGGCGATCAGTTCACTTTCACCGGCATACCGGAACGGGCCTTGATCGCCGCGTCCACTTCGCTCTGGTTGACGCCGGCGTCCATCAGCACTTTGCCGACCGGCGCGGAGATGGTCAACGGCACCGGATCTTTCGATTGCAGCTGCTCTTCGTTGGCCGACAGCGGGTTGTGCACTTCCACGTAGCGCGAGCCGTCCGGTTCGACGGAGGCTTTCATCGGTTCGTTGATGAACTGCACGCGGGTGCCGACCGGCACGTTTTCGAACAGATACTTGATGTCGTCGGCGCGCAGACGCACGCAGCCGTGGCTCACGCGCAGGCCGATGCCGAAGTTGGCGTTGGTGCCGTGGATGGCGTACAGGCGGCCGACATACAGCGCATACAGCCCCATCGGGTTGTCCGGGCCGGCCGGGAACACCGCAGGCAGGATCTCGCCGTCAGCCGCGTATTCGGCGCGCATCTTGGCGGTCGGCGTCCAGGTCGGGCCGTCTTTCTTGCGCTGCACGGTGGTGGTCCAGTTCAGCGGGGTGTCTTTACCCAGCTGGCCGATGCCGATCGGCAGCACCACCACGGTGTTGGAGCCTTTCGGGTAATAGTACAGACGCATTTCGGCGCTGTTGATGATGATGCCTTCACGCGGCGCGTCCGGCAGGATCAGCTGCTGCGGGATAGTCAGGGTGCTGCCGGCCTTCGGCAGGAACGGATCCACGCCCGGGTTGGCCTCCAGCATGTTGCTCAGCCCCATCTGATACTGGGCGGCGAAGCTCTCCAGCGGCAGTTTGCTGTCTTCCGGTACGGTGATTTGGATATTCTCGCCCACCAAACGGCTGTCTTTTGGCGGCAGCGGGTAAACGACGGCGAAGGCAGCCTGGCTGAATGCAACCAGTGCCGTAAACAGGGTTAATAACGCGCGAATGCTCATTTTCATCTTCGTGTTGGTCAAGGCCACTGGCGATTAGGGATATCGGTTTCTACGGCCACTTCGCCCCGATGAGTTTCAGCCGGCAGCCACACGCTGCGGCCTGAAAAACAGGGGGATTGGACCGGATGCGCATTATATGTGCACATCAATCAAAGTGTGAACCATTACCGATGTAATATCGCAATTTTTTGTAACCTTACGCGCCACGAAGGCGATTTTTTGCGAGAACCGCCGCCTAGCTGGCGGCGGCCAACGCTTCCACCCGCCGTATCGGGATCAGGTATTCACAGCGGATCGCCGCGCCGCCGAGCGGGCAACTGCCCTCCTGCGCCGGGTAGAAACGCTCGATATCCTGCCCCGGCCGGCGGATGGCGTTCATCTGCGGCATGGCGGTGTCATACAGCCGGACAATAAAGTTTTGTAACCCCTCCGCCTGTCCCTGGTAGGTGAAACGGGCATACTCGCCCTGCTCGATAGTCACCCGCTCTCCCGGCGCCCCTTCGTCCGGCAGAGCGGCGGTGTAGGCCATGCGCGGGCTGCCCCGGCGGCGCCGGTCAACTTCCAGACTGGTAAGGCCGTATACTACCTCCGGCAGCGCCTGCGGCTGCAGCAACTGCCGCCAGGCGTGGCGGCGCAGCTCACACTTGGAGGCCGCCAGTTGCCCCAGGGTAAAACTGCGGCGCTGGGTATGGCCCACCAACTGCATGGCGGGCAGCGTCACGATATCGGCCTGCGGCAATGGCGCTTCGGTCAGGCGCAGCGGCGGCTGCAGGCCATAGCTCGACCAATCCTGGCTGCGACGATAGCTGGCCGGCGGCAGACCGAACTGCTTGCGGAAGCAACGGGTGAAGGTCTGCTGCGAATCGAACTGGTAAGTATCGGCGATGCAGGCCACGCTGGTGCCGGTCAGGCGCAGCTCACGCGCGGCGGCGGTCAGCCTTCTGCGGCGCGCGTAGGTGCCGAGAATATGGCCGGTATGCTGCTTGAACATCCGCTGCAAATGCCATTTGGAGTAGCCGGACTTGGCGGCGATGTCGTCCAGCGTCAGCGGCTGATCCAGGCTCTGCTCGATCCAGGCCAGCAGCTGTTCAATCACCTGTTGCTGGTGCATGGTGTTCCCCTTATTTGATCAATAACGTCTGCGCCAATACCCGGCCTGCGGCTTCATTGGCGGCCACCAGCACCGGATAGCCCCAGAATTTGGCGCCGTATTCGGCGAATTCTTCCGCCGCCGCGCGTTTGGCGTCGTCCGGCTCCAGCATAATCATGCCTTTCACCCACCGCTTCAGCGCCTCGCGGTTATCGCGTTTCCACAGCGCCACCTGGGTGCGAGCATCGCGGTCATGTTCTTCTTCTTCATCGCCGACGCTGCGGTCGGTGATCAGAACAAAAGGTTCGGCGCGCGCCAGCAGCGCGCTGAATTCGGCCAGCTCGGCCTGGGTATCGCGCCCGTTTCGGCGCATCCACACCAGCGGAAAATCGGCGGTATCCAATGACATAATCAGTTTCCTCGCGAAAGGGTTTAGGACTGGCGCTTACTTTATCGGCACCGGCGCTAGACCGCATTGCGCAATCAGGACATAATACTTTTCAATTCCGCCAAATTGAGAACTATTCTCATGAAAGTACAGATCCCCCGCCACTGTCTGGATATCGATCAAGTGCCGCGCCCGCTGTTTGCCCTGCAGGGGTCGACCCTCGAACAGGATTGGGAAGTCGAGCCGCACCGCCACCGGAAGGCGCAACTGATCTACACCGTGCGCGGCATGATCCGCTGCGAAGTGGAAAACGGGCTGTGGCTGGTGCCGCCGCAGTGCGCGCTGTGGATGCCGGGCAACGTATTGCACAACGCCCAGGGCGCCGGCTCCACCGAGGCCTACTGCCTGTTCGTCGATCAACATGCCGCCGCCGGCCTGCCGCAAAGCTGCTGCACGCTGTCGGTCTCGCCGCTGCTGCGCGAGCTGCTGCTGCAGGCCAGCACCTTCGAGCCGCTTTACGACGAACAGGGCGCCGAAGGGCGTCTGACGGCGGTATTGCTGGATCAGCTGGCGGCCGCGCCGATCGAGAATCTGCATCTGCCGGTGTCCGACGATGCGCGCATCCGGCAGTTGACCGAAGGCATGCTGAGCAGCCCGGCGGACAAATCCACCCTCGGGCAGTGGGCGCAGCGCATCGGCATGAGCGAACGCTCCCTCAGCCGCACGCTGCAACAGCAGATGGGCATGAGCTTCGGCCACTGGCGGCGCCAGTTGCACGTGATGCTGGCGCTGCAGCGCTTGACGCAGGGCGAGAGCGTACAGACGGTGGCGCTGGATCTGGGCTACGAGAGCGCCAGCGGCTTCGTCACCATGTTCAGAAAGGCGGTGGGCAAACCGCCGGCGCGCTACCTGGCGGAGCGCAACGCCTCTGGAGAGACCCTGGGCGGCGCGATCACCATGTGAAAAAGCCGGCGCAAGCGCCGGCTTGGAGCAGGTGAAAATCAGAAGTCGTAGAACACCGTTATCCAGGTGGAATCCGGCTCGTTGTCGCTGCTGTTGGCCAGCGTGCGCTCCACATACACCGACAGACCGTAACCGATGGTGGTGCCCGCGCCAAGATAGACGTGGTTGGCGTGATACGCCTCGTCTCCCTTCAGCCGCAGCGAGTCCGCCGCCACATAAGGCTGGACGGATTTGAGGAACGGCTTGTCGATATTGAAGGTATAACCGACGAAGCCTTCCAGCCCGTAGCCGTCACCGGCGAAGAAGTGCGACAGCGTGCGCTGGCGGGTGCTCGGCACATAATCTTTGTAATAGCTGGCGGTGCCGACGATGTACCAGTTGTTCGGCTGCCAGGTCAACGCGGTGCCGGACAACTGCTGGTGATAATCCTGTTCGTGGTACAGATTGTCTTTGATCTTCGCGTCGGTATAACTGTAGGCGGCGCTGAAGGTGAAATCCTTCGTCACCTTATAATCGAAGCCCAGCCCGCCACCGCCCTTGCGGCGGTAAATCAGATTATCCGCGGTGTGCAGATCGTCTTCCGGCAATAAATAGTTGGCGTACAGCGTGACCGGCCCGAAATCATTGGTGTATTTGATGCTGTTTTTCGGTTTATTGCCGCCGTCATAGTCGCCGGAAATGCCGATGCCGGTGCCGCCCGCATGGCCATCGTTATCCCAGACGTCGCTTTTAATGCCGACCACCGAATAATAGATGCCGTATTGATGGCCATAGGTCAGGGTGCCGTAACGATCGTCCTTGAAACCGGCGTACAGTTGGCGCTGATAGTCGCGCTTGCCGTCTTCGTTATAATGCCCGTCCCAGCTGAGCGCGTGCGCCAGATCGACGCCCCACTCGTAATAGCCGATGATCGAAGTGTCCTGCGTCAGCGCATAATCGCCGCTGAAGCGAAAACGCGTGCCGCCGTCGTGGCCGTTTTTGTCATAGCCCGGCTCCGGGCCGTTATTGAAGATCCACTCGGGGCGAATGCTGCCGCCCACCTTTAAACTGAGCGGCGCCAGCAACACATTGCTCTGCGGGTTTTTATCCAGAATGGTGATCTCGGCCTGTGCGCCGGCGGATAACGCCGACAGCAAGACGCCGCCAATGAATATTGGCGTTGTATTTTTTCTCATTATTACCCCTGCCCGAAAAAATTATTGTTATAAACGCGGTGGTCTTAAGCCACGTAGAAATAATTAACCGATGTGAACATCGCACGCAAGATATAAAAATTCACGCCATAACCTGCCATTATTTCAGGTTGGATTTAATTTCAGCAAAAACATGTTCATCTGTAACACAAAGAAAAACAATGTAATAATCGCAGCACGAAATAAACCAATCCGCACGCTTCACCCAAAATAACCCTTCGTGATTATCTGGAAATAAAGATAGCAAATAACAAATAAATATTATTGCCGCAGGTAAACCGTCACGCGAGGGAATTAATTAAAGGCGGGAAATAACGACGGAGCGCGTTGCGCGCTCCGGGTAAAATCTCACTACTGCGCCAGCCAGCCGCCGTCCATGTTCCAGGCGGCGCCGCGCACCTGCGCCGCCGCATCGCTGCACAGGAACAGCGCCAGCTCGCCGAGTTGCTCTGGCGTGACGAACGCTTGCGAAGGCTGCTTCTCCGCCAACAGCTCATCGCGCGCCCGTTGCGGATCGGCACCGGCGGCGATGCGCTTGTCGATCTGCTGTTGCACCAGCGGCGTCAGCACCCAACCGGGGCAGATGGCGTTGCAGGTGACGGGCGTGCGGGCGGTCTCCAGCGCCAGCGTCTTGGTCAGCCCCACCACGCCGTGCTTGGCCGCCACATAGGCCGACTTGTCTTTCGACGCCACCAGCCCGTGCACCGACGCCACGTTGATGATGCGCCCCCAGTTGCGCTCGCGCATCCCCGGCAGCGCCAATCGGCAAGTGTGGAACACCGCCGACAGGTTGATGGCGAGGATGGCGTTCCATTTCTCCACCGGGAACTGATCCAGCGGCGCCACATGCTGAATGCCGGCGTTGTTCACCAGAATGTCCACGCCGCCGAACTCACGCTCGGCATACTGCATCATGTCCGCTATCTGGGCCGCATCGCCGAGATCGGCGCCGTGATACCCCGGCGCGGCGCCCAGCCGCGCGACCTGCATTTGCGCCTGCTCCACGTCGCCGAAGCCGTTGAGGATCACGCGCGCGCCGGCGGCGGCCAGCACGGACGCTATCCCGAGGCCGATGCCGCTGGTCGAGCCGGTCACCAGCGCGGTTTTGCCTTGTACACTCATGGTATCGCTCCTTTAAACAATGCCGGTCAGGTAGAACACGCCGATCACGAACAGCACCGCGGCGCTTTTGATCAGGGTGATGGCGAAGATGCCGCCATAGGCCTGCCGGTGGCTGAGGCCGGTGATCGCCAGCAGGGTGATCACCGCGCCGTTGTGCGGCAAGGTGTCCATGCCGCCGCTGGCCATCGAGGCCACCCGGTGCAGCACCTCCAGCGGAATGTGTGCCGCATGGGCGGCGGCCACGAAGTTATCGGCCATCGCCGCCAGCGCGATGCTCATGCCGCCGGAGGCCGAACCGGTGATGCCGGCCAGCAGGGTGACGCTGATCGCTTCGTTCAGCAGCGGGTTGGGGATCGCCGACAGCGCCTGCGACAGCACCAAAAAGCCCGGCAGCGCGGCGATCACCGCGCCGAAGCCGTATTCGGAGGCGGTGTTCATCGCCGCCAGGATCGCGCCGCCGACCGCCGTCTTGCTGCCTTCCGCCAGCCGGCCGCGAATATTGCGAAAGCCGAACACCACCACCAGCAGAATACCCGACACCAGCGCCGCTTCCACCGCCCAGATGGCGGTGATCTTCGCCACATCGGTGGTGATGGGCTTGGCCAGCCCCGGCAGCGTCAGATCGTGGCTGGCGCCGTACCACTGCGGGATCCAATGGGTGAAGCCAAGGTTGAATACCCCGACCAAAATCAACGGCAAGATGGCGATCAGCGGGTTAGGCAGGTTGATGTCGTCCGGGGTTTCCGGTTCGTTCAGCAGCTCGGTGCCGTAACCCTCCCCCTTCAACTGCGCGTTGCGCCGCTGGCGTTCAAGATACAGCAAACCGACCGCGATGATGAACAGCGAGCCGATCAGCCCCAGCCAGGGCGCGGCCCAGGCGTTGGTGCCGAAGAAGCTGGTCGGGATGATGTTTTGGATCTGCGGCGTGCCGGGCAAGGCGTCCATGGTGAAGGAGAAGGCGCCGAGCGCTACGGTGGCCGGGATCAGCCGCTTGGGGATGCCGCTCTGGCGGAACAGCTCGGCGGCGAACGGATAGACCGCGAACGCCACCACGAACAGCGACACCCCGCCGTAGGTCAGCAGCGCGCATACCAGCACAATCACCGGAATGGCGTGGCGTCGGCCGAGAATGCGGATCGCCGCCGCGACGATCGATCGGGAAAAGCCGGACAGCTCGATCAGTTTGCCGAATACCGCCCCCAGCAGGAACACCGGGAAGTAGAGCTTCACGAAGCCGACCATCTTCTCCATAAACAGCCCGGTGAAGGTCGGCGCCACCGCGCCGGGATCGGTCAACAGCACCGCGCCCAGCGCGGCGATCGGGGCGAACAAAATCACGCTGTAGCCGCGGTAGGCGGCCAGCATCAGTAATCCCAGTGCTGCCAGGGCAATTAAAACGCTCATCGGGCACCTCGCTATCGTTGTTATTGTCAGGTACGGCGTGCGAAATTACGGTTTCAGCGCAAAGCGCAGCTGATGCGCCCGTCGCCGTTGAATGCGTTCCCTGCGGGCTTCATCCCAAAGATAAAATCCCCGGCCGCTGCGCTGGCCGCTATCGCCGCGCTGCAGCCGCTGTTCTACCAGCGCCATCATCTCGTCGCCGGTCGCCAGTTCCGGGAACAGGTGGCGGGCGATGTCCGCCACCGTCGCCAACCCGGTCATGTCGGCGGCCTCCAGCGGGCCGACCATGGCGTAGCGCCGCCCCAGCGAGGCGCGCATCACCTGATCCACCACCTCCGCGCTGGCGATGCCGCTGTGGACGATGTGCAGCGCCTCGCGCAGCACCGCAAACTGCAGCCGGTTGCCGACAAACCCCGGCGCGGCGCGCTCCAGCAGCACCGCCTCCAGCGCCATCCCGCCGAGCAGCGCCTGCACCGCCGCCAGATGGCGCGGATCGGTGGCGCGGCCGGGCACGATCTCCACCAGCGGGATCAGGTGCGGCGGGTGCCAGAAGTGGGCGATCAGCAGCCGCTGCGGATGGGTCATGCGCGCCGCCAGCTCGTCCGGCGGCAGGCCGCTGGTGTTGCTGGCAATCACCGCGTCGTCGGCGATCAGCCCCTCCAGTTGCTCATACAGCGCGTGCTTCAGCTCGAGCCGTTCCGGGATCGCCTCGATAAGCAGCCGGGCGCGCGCCACGTCGTTCAGATTGCCGGTCACGCGCAGGCGCGCCAGCGCCACGTCGCGCTCACCGCGATCAAACTGCCCGACGTCGCTCAGCTCAGCCAGAATGCCGCTTGCTACCGCCGGCGCTTCCGCCAGGCGCTGCGGATCCGGGTCATACAGCAGCACCTCATGGCCGTGGCGAATAAAGTGGGTGGCGATGCCCACCCCCATCAGCCCGGCGCCCAATACCGCATAGTCAGATGACTGCATGGTGCCCTCCTCGGTTGTTTACGGGCGCTCTACCGCCAGCGCCACCCCCTGCCCGCCGCCGATGCACAGCATCGCCAGCCCCTTGTTCACCCCGCGGCGCTGCATTTCGTACAGCAGCGACACCAAAATGCGACAGCCGGAGGCGCCGATCGGATGCCCCAGCGCGATCGCTCCGCCGTTGACGTTGACCCGCTCCGCCTCCCAGCCCAGTTCTTTACCCACCGCCAGCGCCTGCGCGGCGAAGGCTTCGTTGGCTTCGATCAGATCGACTTCCTCCAGCCGCCAACCGGCTTTTTCCAGGCAGCGGCGCGCGGCCGGCGCCGGGCCGATGCCCATGATCGCCGGATCGACGCCCGACGAGGCGTAACCGGCAATGCGCGCCAGCACCGGCAAGCGCAGCTCAGCGGCTTTTTCCGCGCTCATCAGCAACACCACGGCGGCGCCGTCGTTGAGCGACGAGGCGTTGCCGGCGGTCACCGAGCCCTCCTTGCGAAACGCCGGACGCAGCCGCGCCAGCGCCTCCAGGCTGGTGTCGCGCGGCTGTTCGTCGCGCTCAACTCTCAGCGCCTCCCCCTTCGGCTGCGGCACCGTCACCGGCGTGATCTCCTGCGCGAAACGCCCGGCCTGCTGCGCCGCCTGCGCCTTCTGCTGCGAACGCAGCGCGAACCTGTCTTGTTCTTCTCTGCTGATGGCGTATTTCTCCGCCAGGTTCTCGGCGGTGATGCCCATGTGGTAGTCGTTGAACGCGTCCCACAGGCCATCGTGGATCACGCTGTCCACCATCTGCGCGTGACCGAGGCGCAGACCGGCGCGCGCGCCGGCCATCAGGTAAGGCGACTGGCTCATGCTTTCCTGGCCGCCGGCGATCACCGCCTCGGCGTCGCCGCTGCGGATCGCCTGCACCGCCAGATGCACCGCCTTCAAACCGGAGCCGCACACCTTGTTGATGGTCAGCGCCGGCGTCGTAACGGGCAGCCCGGCGTTGAGCGCGGTCTGGCGCGCCGGATTCTGCCCGCAGCCGGCGGTCAGCACCTGGCCGAGGATCACTTCATCGATCTGCTGCGGCGGCACGCCGCTTTGCGCCAGCAGCCCCTGCACCGCCGCCGCGCCCAGTTCCACCGCCGTCAGCGGCGCCAGCGCGCCGTGAAAACTGCCGACCGGCGTGCGCGTCGCCGCCACGATCACCACTTCACGTTGTTGCACATTCACCTCCCGTTTCAGAAACGCATTTCCGGCACTTGCTCCGGCACGATCAGCCGGCCGGCGGTTTTGGCGACAATCTCCGCCACGCTGACGCCCGGCGCGCGTTCGCGCAGCACGAAGGCGCCGTCTTCAATTTCCAGGTAGGCCAGATCGGTCAATACCTTGCGAATGCAGCGGGCGCCGGTCAGCGGCAGCGTACAGCGCGGCAGCAGCTTGGACTCGCCGCCCTTCGCGGCGTGGGTCATCACCACGATGATGTTCTCCGCCCCCGCCACCAGATCCATCGCGCCGCCCATGCCCTTGACCATCTTGCCGGGGATCATCCACGAGGCGATGTTGCCCTCGACGTCCACTTCAAACGCCCCCAGCACGGTCAGATCGACATGGCCGCCGCGGATCATGGCGAACGACTGCGCCGAATCGAAAATAGACGCGCCGAGGCGCGCGGTGACCGTCTGCTTGCCGGCGTTGATCATGTCGGCGTCCAGCTGCTGCTCGGTCGGGAACTCGCCCATCCCCAGCAGGCCGTTTTCCGACTGCAGCATCACGTCCATGCCCGCCGGCACGTAGTTGGCCACCAGCGTCGGGATGCCGATGCCCAGGTTGACGTAGTAACCGTCCCTCAACTCTTGCGCCACGCGCTGCGCCATTTGTTCACGGGTAAGCATGCGAATTCTCCTTATGCCCGCAGGGTGCGTTGTTCGATACGCTTCTCGAAGGTGCCCTGGATCAGCCGATCGACGTAAATGCCGGGGGTGTGGATCGCCGCCGGATCCAGCTCGCCCGGCGCCACGATCTCTTCCACTTCCACCACCGTGATGCGCCCGGCGGTCGCCATCAGCGGATTGAAGTTCTGCGCGGTGTGGCGGTAGATGACGTTGCCGAAGTGATCGGCCTTCCAGCCTTTCACGATGGCGAAATCGCCGGTGATGGCGGTTTCCATGATGTAAGGGCGGCCGTTGAACTCGCGCACCTCTTTGCCTTCGGCGATCGGCGTGCCGTAACCGGTGGCGGTGAAGAACGCCGGGATGCCGGCGCCGCCGGCGCGGATCTTCTCCGCCAGCGTGCCCTGCGGCGTGAGATCCACCTCCAGCTCGCCGCTGAGCGCCTGCTGCTCGAACAGCGCGTTTTCACCGACGTAAGATCCCACCACCTTGCGGATCTGATGGGTTTCCAGCAGCCGCCCGAGGCCGAACCCGTCGACGCCGCAGTTGTTGGAGACCACCGTCAACCCGCGCACGCCGCGCCGGCGGATCTCTTCGATCAGGTTTTCCGGGATGCCGCACAGGCCGAAGCCGCCCGCCAGCACCGTCATGTTGTCCGTCAGGCCTGCCAGCGCTTCCTGGTAGCTGCCGACGCGTTTGTCGAGCCCTGCCATATCGTTGCCTCTGCATGTTGCGGCGCAGGGCGAAATGCCCTGGCTTGCGTGAGGGCATCTTCAGGTCACAAAAATGATTTGTTAATTTTGTTTTTATGCCGCATTCATTTAGAATTTTTATTAATCAGTCGTTAACCGACAATTAACAAAGAGTTAACGCCAACCAAAATGAAAATGAGCATCAAACAGTTACGCGCGTTTTTAGCGGTAGCTCACACTCTGAATTTCGCCCAGGCCAGCGAGCGGCTGAATATTTCTCAGCCGGCGCTCAGCCTGGCGATCCGTGGGCTGGAAGACGCGCTGGGCGGGCCGCTGCTGCTGCGCACCACCCGTCGGGTGACGCTGACACCGGAGGGGGAAACCTTCTTTCCGATGGCGCGCCAGCTGCTGGCGGATTGGGACAACGCGGAAGAGGCTATGCGCCAGCGCTTCACCCTGCAGATGGGCAAGGTGGCGATCGCCGCCATGCCGTCGTTCGCCGGCAACCTGCTGCCGCCGATCCTCAAGGCGTTTCGCGATCGTTACGCCGGCATCAACGTGGCGGTGCACGACGTCATCAACGAGCAGGTATTTGAAATGATCCGCGAAGGCCGGGTGGAGATGGGCATCGCCTTCGAGCCGGAGCCGAGCGACACCCTGCACTTTACCCCGCTGTGCCGCGATCGCTTTCTGGCGGTGGTGCCGAAGGATTCGGCGCTGGCGCGCAAGGCGCAGGTCAGCTGGAAGGAGCTGCTGACGCTGGATTTCATCACCCTGCAGCGGCCATCGGCGGTACGGCTGCTGCTGGAGCAGGAGCTGGCCCGCAGCGGGCGAACGCTGGAGGTGGCGTTTGAAAGCCACCAGTTGGTGACGGTCGGGCGCATGGTGGCCAACGGCCTCGGCGCCAGCGCGGTGCCGGCGCTGTGCGAGCGACAGATGGATGAGCTGGGGGCGGTCTGCGTGCCGCTGATCGGCCCGATCATCGAACGGCGCGTGGGCCTGATCCGCCTGGCGCAGCATCAGCTCTCTTCCGCCGCGCAGGCGCTGGCGACGGTGATCGAACGGGAGATGGCGGGGAGTGGCGGGTAAGGCGGCACCAGCATTTTCAGATGATTCTCCGATCGAGAGCGTGAGCCAGAACCTGTTACCACCCTGTAGAAAATGTTAAGTTTCCTAAAAATAAGGAGGTTTTTCGACATGGAACAGAAGTCCAACAGCATCGCACCGGGCTATTGCATCGCCCAACAAACCGGCCCGCTCGCCTTCCACGCCAACTACCTGTTCGGTGGCAAGCCATCGGAAGCGGCACGCTTTTTTATGCAGCTCAATGCCGATACGCCGCTGGTTCAACCGGGGCAAATGCTGATCGTCGCCGATCCGCGCAATCATAATCAATCTACGCAGATCGCCGCCCTGATGCAGGCCAAGAGCCGCACCAGCAAAGCGGTGAAAGCCGGTGACAGCGATTTCTCCACCTTCTTGCACCGCAATTACGCCGCTATCGCCGCCTTCACCAGCTATGGGGAAACGGTCGTCGGGCTGGCTTCGGATGCCGGAGAACGCTACTTCAGCCAGATCAAAAATATCCTGGTCGAGATTGAAAAAACCTACCAAAATCAGTTCCGCACGAGTGGCGCGTTGATTGGCACCCAGTTTCAGGTGGAACGAGCGCGCCTGTTCGGTACATTAAAACCGTTACTGAATCGCCTTACTCGTGCTCAACTCAATATGAAAGAGTATGCGCAAATCAAACACGCGCTGGGGCTCTCCAGTAAATCGCTGGTGCATGAATGGAGCACCGCCGGCGTCGGCGCCATCAAGGGTTATTCGAACTACGTCGACAGCGCCAGCCGGGCGGCCAAGTTTATGAAAGCCGGCGGCTGGATCGGCATCGGATTGAGTGGGCTGAATACCACCAACGACGTCTACAACGCCTGCACCACCGGTCGCGAACAGGAGTGCGCCAAGATTGCGGTGAAGGGATACAGTCATTTTGCGGCAAGTACTGCGGCGGGGATTTGGGGGGGTGAAGGCGGTGCAATGTTAGCAATGACGGCTTGTAGTATCGTCTTAGGCGCCTCCACATTTGGTACCGGTATTTTAGCTTGTGGTATAGCAGGCGCTGCTCTGGGTGGCGCAGCTGGCAGTTGGGGTGGCGGTGTAGCCGCCGACAGCATTACTGGTTTCATTTTTGGTGAATAATGAAAATCGCTATCGTCCTGTTCTTCACTCTGACATTGATTAGCGCCCTGGTGCAGTACCTTTACTATCGGCGCTATAAAGACGAATTTTCTGAATTCTATCAACGTTATGTACAAAGCGCCCATCCCTTGCCTCCATTCGTCATCTTCGCGGATAACCTTGGTTTGCTCGGTGTGTCTATCAAAGCACAATGGTTCCGTTGGGTATTGAATGGCAGAAAAATAAAGATAGGGAAAAACGCTTTTCTGAGCCCAAAAACCTACGAATTCGTGAATGAAAACACATCTCAACATCTGAAGAGCTGGATTCGAAAAGACTTCATATTAAGCGTGTTGAAAATGGGGTGTTTGGCGTTGATGTGTATCTTTGCTTTTTTGAGTAAGACATAACACCCCTTGAACCTTAGCCGATGGCTTATGAAAACAGCATCACTTATTGCAGCCGTGCTGCTCTTAGTTTGTTGGCTTGCTCAATATATTTACTCTCGTCGCTATAAACGCGAGTTTGATGTTTTTTATCAACGCTATACCCAACAGGGCCACTTTTTCCCTGCTCACGTCGCAATTGCCGATAGCCTCGGCATGCCAGGTACCTCATTGAAGGCACAGTGGTTTCTTTGGATCCTGAAGAGGAAAAAAATAAAAATAAGGGATCAAGTTTGGCTCGATGCGAAAACCTACGATTTCGTGCAAAAAACCGCCTCTCCTGAACTACAGAAGTGGCTGGCGATGGACTTTATACTTTTGCTCGTAGAGGCAATTATTACCGCCGTGGGCTGTATTTTTATTTATCTCATCAAACATCAAGGTTGAGCAGACCCGTTGCTCCCCTCCACCGCCTGCACCGCCGCCTTCTGCGTGGCGCGCTGATATAAGCACAGCTCCCTGCCCGGCTGGTTTTTCATAAACGGCTGCGGGTAGCGCCCGCCGATAAACAGCGCCGAATAGCCGACGTCATCACCGTAGTGAATAATCTCCCCTTCCACCCTGGCGTTTTTTAGCCCGCTGGCTTTCAGGCAGGCGGCGCGCATCGCCCGTTCGCTCTCGGCCCACGCCTGTGGGGAAGACGCGGTGGCGTGGAACGCGGCCAGCGCGGCGATAAGCAGCCCTATTCTCTTCATCGTTATATCTCCTTCTACGGCCCGTCTCGCCAGTATAGACCGTGCCGACCCGGCCAACCCGCCGCGCTCTTTACGGCATTTTTATTCCGCGCCCCGTTAACGTTACGGCGTTTTTACAGACAGTTTTTGCCGCCGCAGATACCCTTTTCACATCGCCGCTATGGCCTCACAAGAGAGTTGTCTCATGCGTTTATCCCTGCCTCTGGCCGTGACCGGTCTTCATTCTGGAGCGCGCCATGCATTCTAATATCATCGGGTTCAATCCTCTGCTGGCGGAGCTGCCCGCATCGCCGACACGCACCTTCCGCAAAGAGCTGGAACACTACCTGCAGCGCTATCCGGATACCGAACAGCTGGATATTTATCTGCACGATCTGAACGGCCAGCTGCGCGGCAAGCGCCTGCCGATCGCCGAAGCCTTTGGCCTCGAAAAAGGCTGCTACTTCCCGCTGTCGATCTACGCCCTGGATCTGCACGGCCGGGTGATTGAAGAAAGCGGGCTGGGGCAACGGGCGGGCGAGCCGGATCGACTGTGCCTGCCGGTGCCCGGCACGCTGCGCCCCTGCGCGCGCGATCCCGAACGCCACGCCCAGCTGCTGCTGACGATGCAAAACGCCGACGGCGGCGCCTGCGAGCTGGAGCCGCGCGTGGTGCTGCAACGGGTGCTGAAGCGCCTGCACGAGCGCAACTGCTTCCCGGTGGTGGCGGCCGAGCTGGAGTTCTACCTGCAGGATCCGCTGCGCCCCGCCGAGGCGGAAGCTTGCCCGACGCAGAGCTTCGCGGTGGATGCGCCCGAGCGCCACCATGCGCTGCTGAGCGACATCGAACGGCACGCGCGGCTGCAAAACCTGCCGCTGACCGGCGTGGTGGCCGAAGCCGCCTCCGGCCAGTACGAGCTGAACCTGCATCACACCCGGCGCGTGCTGGAAGCCTGCGACCAGATCATGGCGCTGAAACGCCTGACGCGGCAGATTGCCGAGCAGCAT
The DNA here is from genome assembly GCF_001076875.1 of Serratia sp. 506_PEND. Taxonomy (NCBI): domain Bacteria; kingdom Pseudomonadati; phylum Pseudomonadota; class Gammaproteobacteria; order Enterobacterales; family Yersiniaceae; genus Serratia; species Serratia sp. 506_PEND. Next base: position 14,412 of record NZ_JVEL01000296.1, on the reverse strand, counting down.
CACCAGCACGCCTGCTTTATGGCCAAACCCTGCGCCCATGCCGCCGGCAGCGGACTGCACTTTCACATCAGCCTGCAGAACGAGCACGGCGAGAACCTGCTGACCGGCGCGCCGGGCGAACTGAGCGACAACATGCAGCAGGCGATGGCGGGCATGCTGGCGCTGATGCCCGCGTCGATGGCGATCCTGGCGCCCAACATCAACGCGTTTCGCCGCTTCCGCCCCGGCATGCACGTGCCGCTGCGCGCCTCCTGGGGCCACAACAATCGCACGGTGGCGCTGCGCCTGCCCTGCGCCGACAGCGCCAATCAGCGTATCGAATACCGCCTGGCCGGCGCCGACACCAACCCCTATCTGGCGCTGGCGGTGATGCTCGGCGGCCTGCTGCACGGGCTGGAACACCCGCTGCCGCTGCCGCCCGCCGCCCACGGCTGCGAAAGCGACAACGCCGCCCCCTTGCCGCTCGGCCAGCAGGAGGCGCTGGCGCTGTTCCGCCACAGCGATCCGCTGCGCGAGCTGCTCGGCCCGGCGTTCTGCACCCTGTGGCACACCTGCAAAAGCGCCGAACTGCGCCGCTTCGAGGAACAGGTCACCGCCGCCGAACTCGGCTGGATGCTGTAACCGTCCACTGATTCGTTAACCTAAGGATAATCATGAACATGCAACCGCAATTGGCCCCCGTACAGCCGCTGCTCTGCTGGCGCAAAGGCGTTTTTCATATCAGCACCGATCGGCAGTTATTGGATATCGAGGCGATCCAGCGTTTCCTCAGCCTGCCGGATCGGGCGGCGGCGGAGCGCCTGGCGCGCCACGGCCTGTGCTTTGGCCTGTACCGCAAACGCCACCAGCTCGGCTTCGCCCGTATGGTGACCGATTACGCCACCTTCGCCTCGGTGAGCGAGCTGTTCGTCAGCGCCGAATACCGCGGCGTCGGGCTGGGAAGCTGGCTGACGCGCTGCTGCCTGGCGCATCCGGCATTGCGCGGCCTGCGCGTCACGCTGCCCGCGCTGCAAGCGCCCTGGCGCGCCGACTGCGCGGCGCACGCCCCGCGCGCCCTGCACTGATAAGGAGAACCCGATGTCTCGTTTGGTGCTGATTTCCAACAAACAGTGCGACGGCAAGGATCTGGCCTGCGCCGGCCGGACGTTGGCGGCCGACGCCGAACCGGGGCTGTGGCTCGGCTGGAACGGCGACGTGCAGAATTTCGCGCAGCGCCCGATCAGTTGCCGCCAACGCGCCGGTTACGATCAGGTGACCTTCCCGCTGTCGATCGAGGAGTTTCGCCGCCACTATCAGGGCTACTACCACGACGGCCTGTGGCCGGTGTTCCACAACCAGCCGGAGAAGGCGCACTTCACGCCGGAAAACTACCGCGCTTACCGGCAGCTGAACTGCCGTTTCGCCGATATCGCCTGCGAGCACCTGTGCCCGGGCGACATCGTCTGTATCGACGACTACCAGCTGCTGCCCTGCGCCCAGGCGTTGAAGGAGCAGGGGCTGCTGAATGCCTGCGCGTTCTTCTTCCACCTGCCGTTCCCGTCGGCGGCGCTGCTGCGGCGCATCCCGGAACATCGCCAGCTGATCGCTTCGCTGCTGTTCTACGATCTGATCGGCTTTACCACCACGGACGATCGCAACGCCTTTCTCAGCTGCCTGTCAGGCGAGTTCCCGCTGGAGATGCTGCCCGACGACCAGATCCAGGCCAACGGGCATATTTTCGCCACCGGCATTTTCCCCGCCGGCATCAACGCCAGGCAGGTTTACTGAACTCAGGCCGCCGCCCGCTGGCGCTCCAGTTCTCGCACCAGCGGGATCACCTCGCGGCCGAAGAACGCCACTTCTTCCTGGAAGTGCAGGAACGCCAACAGCATCAGATCCACCCCGGCGTCTTTCAGCGCGATGATGCGCTCGGCGATCTGCTGCGGCGTGCCGATCAGGTTGGTTTTAAAGCCATCGTTGTACTGCACCAGATCCTCAAACGAGGATTTGGCCCAGTTGCCCTCACCCTCCGGCGAAGCCGCCCCGGCGTTCTTCACCTCGTGGCCGAATCCTTGCACCGCCTCCGGGTTGGCGTGATCGATAATCTCCTGCAGCACCGCCTGCGCTTCCTGCTCGGTATCGCGGGCAATGACGAAGCCGTTCACCCCCACCTTGACCCGGTGCTGGTTGGCCCTGGCCTTGGTCTGCAGATCGTCCACCTGCTGGCGAATGCCCTCCACGCTATTGCCGTTGGTGAAATACCAGTCCGAAACCCGCGCCGCCATGTCGCGCGCCGCCCGCGAGCTGCCGCCCTGGAAGATCTCCGGCAGCGGATCCAGCGGCTTGGGCTTTAGCGAGTAGTCGCGATAGCGATAAAAATCGCCGGCGAAGCTGAAGCTGGGCTCGGCCCAGATGCCGCGCAGGCAACGGATAAACTCTTCCGAACGCAGGTAGCGCTCTTCGTGGTCCAGCCACGGCTCGCCGATGGCCTTGAACTCGCCGCGGAACCAGCCGCTGACGATATTGACCGCGATGCGCGCCTGCGAAAGGTGGCTGATGGTGGCGATCTGCTTGGCCGCCAGCGTGGGGTTCCACGGCCCCGGCAGCAGCGCGGCGATCACCTTCAGCTTCTCGGTGGAATCCAGCAGCGCCTGCGAAAACGACACCGACTCGTGCTGGTTGTCGGCGCCGTAACCGGCGGTGAAACGGATCTGGGTGAGCGCGTAGTCGAAACCGGCGCGCTCGGCAATCTGCGCCAACTTGCGGTTGTAGCCGATGTCCCAACCGGTGCGCTGCGGGATGTTGCTGATCACCAGGCCGCCGGAGACGTTCGGCACCCAGTAGGCGAACTGAATAGGCTGCTGCGAGTGGTTTGTTGCTGACATGCTTCTCTCCCTCTGCTCGTTGGCGCCGTGATGCGGCGCGCATATAACCATTATTGATTTACAAATATTGAAAATCTTGTTTTGGTTATAAATCCGATAGCAGAATGCGTGCCAACCGCCGCGTTAAGGCATCCGGCTGATAAACCGAGGGTTTAAAGTCGGCGGGTTAAAGCGGGTGCTGCATTGGCAACAGCGGCTGGCGGGCGGCTGTTGGTTATGCAGCAAACCGCTCACCCCGCCAATCCAACCGTTCACCCGGCGGATCTGACCGCTGAGCGAAATACGCCTGTCTTCCCCCCTTACCCCCGGCGATGATGAGCTGTTCCTAAACCCGCCTTACCTCGGGAAAGACGCTACGGCTCGCCGCGCCACTCTGACATCTCTTACAAGCGGATGAGTTCATTCATATTTTGCAGACTGGAATTAAGGATACCTCATGAAACGAGAGGGGATTTTAAAGCACATTCCGTGGATGCTGCTGGGGATACTCGGCGCAGCCTGCCTCGGCGTGGTGGCGCTGCGCCGCGGCGAACACATCAGCGCGCTATGGATCGTCGTCGCTTCGGTGGCGGTGTATCTGGTGGCCTACCGCTACTACAGCCTGTACATCGCCACCAAGGTGATGAAGCTGGACGCCGGCCGCGCCACCCCGGCGGTGGTCAACAACGACGGCCTCAACTACGTGCCGACCAACAAGAACGTGCTGTTCGGCCACCACTTCGCCGCCATCGCCGGCGCCGGGCCGCTGGTGGGGCCGGTGCTGGCCGCGCAGGTCGGCTACCTGCCCGGCACGCTGTGGCTGCTGGGCGGCGTGGTGCTGGCGGGGGCGGTGCAGGACTTTATGGTGCTGTTCATCTCCTCGCGCCGCAACGGCGCCTCGCTCGGTGAGATCATCAAAAAAGAGATGGGGCCGATACCGGGCACCATCGCGCTGTTCGGCTGCTTCCTGATCATGATCATCATCCTGGCGGTGCTGGCGCTGATCGTGGTGAAAGCGCTGGCGGAAAGCCCGTGGGGCGTGTTCACCGTCTGCTCCACCGTGCCGATCGCGCTGTTTATGGGCATCTACATGCGCTATCTGCGCCCCGGCCGCGTGGGTGAAGTGTCGATCATCGGCATCGTGCTGCTGGTGGCCGCCATCTGGTTCGGCGGCGTGGTGGCGCACGACCCGTACTGGGGCCCGGCGCTGACCTTTAAAGACACCACCATCACCTTCACGCTGATCGGCTACGCCTTTGTCTCCGCCCTGCTGCCGGTGTGGCTGATCCTGGCGCCGCGCGACTACCTGGCCACCTTCCTGAAAATCGGCGTGATCGTCGGGCTGGCAATCGGCATCGTGATCCTCAACCCTGAGCTGAAAATGCCGGCGGTGACCCAGTTCGTCGACGGCACCGGCCCGGTGTGGAAAGGCACCCTGTTCCCGTTCCTGTTCATCACCATCGCCTGCGGCGCGGTTTCCGGCTTCCATGCGCTGATCGCCTCCGGCACCACGCCGAAGCTGCTGGCCAATGAGACCGACGCGCGCTTTATCGGCTACGGCGCGATGCTGATGGAATCCTTCGTCGCCATCATGGCGTTGGTGGCGGCTTCCATCATCGAGCCGGGCCTGTACTTCGCCATGAACACCCCGCCGGCGGCGCTGGGCATCACCATGCCGGATCTGCACCGCCTGGGCACCGAAGACGCGCCGATGATCATGGCTTCGCTGAAGGACGTCACCGTGCATGCGGCGGCGGCGGTCAGCTCCTGGGGCTTCGTCATCAGCCCGGAACAGATCCTGCAGACCGCCACCGACATCGGCGAACCTTCGGTGCTGAACCGCGCCGGCGGCGCGCCAACCCTGGCGGTGGGCATCGCCCACGTGTTCCACCAGATCATTCCGGGCGCCAACATGGGCTTCTGGTACCACTTCGGCATTCTGTTCGAGGCGCTGTTCATCCTGACCGCGCTGGACGCCGGCACCCGCTCCGGCCGCTTTATGCTGCAGGATCTGCTGGGCAACTTCGTGCCGTTCCTGAAGAAAACCGACTCGCTGGTGGCCGGCATCGTCGGCACCGCCGGCTGCGTCGGGCTATGGGGCTACCTGCTGTATCAGGGCGTGGTGGATCCGCTCGGCGGCGTGAAGAGCCTGTGGCCGCTGTTCGGCATCTCCAACCAGATGCTGGCCGCCGTGGCGCTGGTGCTGGGCACCGTGGTGCTGATTAAGATGAAGCGCGCGCAATACATCTGGGTGACCGTGCTGCCGGCGGTGTGGCTGCTGATCTGCACCACCTACGCGCTGGGCCTGAAGCTGTTCAGCGACAACCCGCAGCTGGAAGGCTTCTTCTTCCTGGCCGGCGAATACAAACGCAAAATCGCCGAAGGCGGCGCCGAGCTGAGCGCCCAGCAGATTGCCAACATGAACCACATCGTGGTGAACAACTACACCAACGCCGGGCTGAGCATTCTGTTCCTGCTGGTGGTGTACAGCATCATCTTCTACGGCGTGAAAACCGCGATGGCGGCGCACAAGAACCCGAAACGCACCGACCAGGAAACGCCTTACGTGCCGGTGCCGCAGGCCGCGCCCGCCGACGGCGTAACTGAGGGGGAGGTCAAAGTTTCGACCCAGCATTGATGTGATTTAACGGATACCCTGCATAATAACGTTAAGTAGTACCCAAAGCCGCACGGCCTGCGTATCGCAAGATGCCAGGCGTGCGGCGCGATGCAATAGAGATACCCGGGGCGACCCGGAGGTGGGGCATCCCTGCGGGAACCCCATCCCCCGGCTTCCCCTAATATCAGGCTTAAGCAAGCGCTGTAGTGATGCAGGGTAAAGTTGGAGAAGGCTTATGTTCGGAAATCTCGGCCAGGCGGGGAAATATCTCGGGCAGGCGGCGCGCATGTTGGTGGGCGTGCCTGACTACGATACCTACGTCCNCCCGGACAAGCCGGTGATGACCTATAAAGAATTTTTCCGCGAGCGCCAGCAAGCGCGCTACGGCGGCGACGGCAAAGGCGGCATGCGCTGCTGTTAACCCGCAGTCACAAGGACCCGTATGAAACCCATTGCAGTCACCATCCTGACCGGCTTTTTGGGCGCCGGCAAAACCACCCTGCTGCGCCACATCCTGAACGCCGAACACGGCTATAAAATCGCGGTCATCGAGAACGAGTTCGGCGAAGTGCCGATCGACGACGCGCTGATCGGCGATCGCGCCAGCCGCATCACCACGTTGAGCAACGGCTGCATCTGCTGCAGCAAGTCCAACGAACTGGCGGACGCGCTGTTGGATCTGCTGGACGGCGTCGACAGCGGCCAGCTGGCGTTCGATCGGCTGATCATCGAATGCACCGGCATGGCCGATCCCGGCCCGATTACCCAGACCTTTTTCTCGCACGAGATCCTGTGCGAGCGTTTCCTGCTGGACGGCATCATCACCCTGGTGGACGCGGCGCACGCCGAGCAGCAGCTGAGCCAGTTCAGCATCGCCCAGGCGCAGGTGGGCTACGCCGACCGCCTCCTGCTGACCAAAACCGACGTGGCGCCGGACTGCGAAGCGCTGATCCAGCGGCTGCAGCGGATGAACGCCCGCGCGCCGGTCTACCAGGTGACGCACGGCGATATCGATCTGAGCGTGCTGTTCGACATCGAAGGCTTTACGCTGAACGACAAACTCAACCTGACGCCGCCCGCCCCGCTGTTCCGCCTAATCCCGCAGCCGCAGAGCGACATCCGCTCGATCGTGGTGACGCTGGAGCGCCCGCTGCCGCTGATGCAAATCTCCGAGGTGATGGAAGGCCTGCTGCTGGAATACGCCGACAACCTGCTGCGCTACAAAGGCATTCTGTCTATCGAAGACGAGCCGCGCCGCCTGCTGTTCCAGGGCGTGCAGCGGCTGTATAACGCCGACTGGGATCGGGAGTGGCTGCCGGAGGAAGAGCGCAAGAGCACCTTGGTATTTATTGGCGTGGATCTGCCGGAGGAGGAGATTCGGGGAAGGATTGGGGGGTTGGGGTAAGATAAACCATTCCCCAGGCCAACACGGCCCATATTCAGCAAACTCAAGGATGAACGATGGCAAACAACGTGATGATAGTAGGATTAAAGGCGCTTAACCTGTGCGCGAGCGCCTATATCGTCATCAAACTGAGCACGGTGTTAGCCATCGGCATCATGTTTCTTATTGTCTCTTACGCCGGCGTGGAGGACGTTGGGCTGTCCAATCTCCTCGCCGGGGCGCTCATCATCCTGCCGCTGTTGGTCGTCGTCGGTGGTACGCTTATCGTCTGCGCCGTCGCCGCCTATCTCAACCTAAAGGCGCCCTATCGTAAAAAAGCGCTGTTCTTTAGCCTGCTGTTGGGCAGCATTTCTGCGGTTGGCCTGCTGCTGCCCTACACGCGCGAGTTCGCGCTATCCACGGCACTTGCCAGCGCCCTGGCATTGGGCAGCGCGCTGGGGATTTTTGCTTTGTCGAAGAGGCGGATTCAAGCGTTGTAGCGCCTGAAAAAGGCGGGTACGCGATTATGCCTTTCCCCAATACGGCCCCGCCGCCACCGACTCGCGCTCGATCAGGCTGGCCGGGAAGCTGGGGCGCTTGCTCAGCTCGCCGCCGTCCAGCATCGACAGCAGGCGGTTGATGGTCTCCTGGATCATCTCGGTGACCGGCATCTTCATGCTCGACAGCGACGGCACGGTATAGGGCGCCAGCGGGATGTCGTCGAAGCCGATGACCGATACCGCCTCCGGCACCGCCACGCCGCGCTCCGCCAGCCGCTTCATCGCGCCGATGGCCATCTCGTCGTTGCCGGCGACGATAGCGCTGAACGGTTGCCCGCCGGCCAGCAGCGCATCGACCGCCGCCACGCCGCTTTGCGCGTGCCATTTCCCCTCGACGATCAACGCCTCGTTAACCGCGATGCCCTGCTGCGCCAGCGCGGATTTGTAGCCGGAAAGCCGCTCCAGCCCGGTGGGGGAATCGAGCGAGCCGGTGATAAAGGCGATGTCGCGATGGCCGCGCGCGATCAGGTGCGCCACCGCCGCCGCGCCGGCGGCGTGCTGATCGCTGAAGATGCAGTAGCTGTCGTTCAGCCGCAGCCGCCGGTTGATCACCAGAATCGGCTGGCGGTGTTGGGAGACGATCTCGTCCATTTCCGCGATCGACAGAAAACGCGGATAGATGATCACCCCGTCGCAGCGCAGATCCAGCAAAAACTGAATGGCGGCCCGCTCCTCTTCCGCGGTGTGCTTGCCGTCCGCCAGGATCAGTTGGCGGCCGTTCGCCTCCATGATGCGCGCCGACTGCGCCATCAGTTCGCTGAAATAGTTGCCGCTGTAGAGGGTATTGGTGACCACCAGGCCGAGGGTTTGGGTGGTGTTGGTCGCCAGGCTGCGCGCCAGCAGGTTGGGCCGATAGCCGGTTTCCGCGATGGCTTTATCCACCAACGCGCGTTTCTCCTCGCTGACATAGCCGCTGCCGGACAAAACGCGCGACACCGTCGCCTTTGAAACGCCGGCCTTTTTCGCCACCTCGAGTATCGTTGCCATCTGTGCGCCGCCAAAATCCATGGGTTCAGCGCAGTCTACCCAAGACGCCCGGCGTTTGGAACGTTTTCACGCCCCTGCACAGCGGTATGCGCTTACCCCTAACGATCCAGATCACGAAAACGCAATGCCAAAAATCATAGTTCTTGCCAACAACAAAACACCAATACATGATTTTGTGAAACCGGTTTCTTATGGGCGTTTCATACGGATGGAACGACGGATCGCCCAGGCAGTAAATATTCGCCTTTGGGCTATCCGAATTGCTATCTGAGAGACGACACGCCATGCCGAAGAACTACGCAGAGATCTCGCACGCCATCGTGGCCGCCCTGGGCGGCGCGGGCAATATCGAGGCCGTGACCCACTGCATGACCCGCCTGAGATTCGTGGTGAAAGACAAAGCGCGGATCGACACGCCGGCGCTGAAGGCCATCGACGGCGTGCTGGGCGTGGTGCACAGCGGGGAGCAGTGCCAAGTGATCATCGGCAACGAGGTGGCCAAGGCCTATCAGGCGGTGCTGGCGCTCGGCATGCCGGGCGCGGCGGCTCCCGCCGCCCCGGTGAAGCGCAAGCTCACCCTGAAAGGCATCGGCGCCGGCATTCTCGACGCGCTGGTGGGCACCATGTCGCCCCTGATCCCCGCCATCATCGGCGGCTCGATGGTGAAGCTGCTGGCGATGATCCTGGATATGGCCGGGGTATTCGAGAAAGGCTCCTCGACCCTCGTCATCCTCAATGTGATCGGCGACGGCGCGTTCTTCTTCCTGCCGGTGATGGTCGCCGCCTCGGCGGCGCTGAAGTTCAAAACCAACATGTCATTGGCGATCGCCATCGCCGGGGTGCTGGTGCATCCCAACTTTATCGATCTGATGGCCAAGGCGGCGCAGGGCCAGGCGGTGGAATTCGCCTTCATCCCGGTGACGGCGGTGAAATACACCTACACGGTGATCCCGGCGCTGGTGATGACCTGGATCCTGTCGCACATCGAACGCGGGGTGGATCGCATCACCCCGGCGGTGACCAAGAACTTCCTCAAGCCGATGCTGATCGTGCTGATCGCCGCGCCGATCGCCATTCTGCTTATCGGCCCGCTCGGCATCTGGATCGGCAGCGGCATCTCTGCGCTGGTCTACACCGTGCACGGCTACCTGGGCTGGCTTTCCGTGGCCATTATGGGGGCGATTTGGCCGCTGCTGGTGATCACCGGCATGCACCGGGTATTCACCCCGACCATCATCCAGACCATCGCCGAGACCGGCAAAGAGGGCATGGTGATGCCTTCGGAGATCGGCGCCAACCTGTCGCTGGGCGGCGCTTCGCTGGCGGTGGCGCTGAAAACCAAGAACCGCGAGCTGCGCCAGACCGCGCTGGCCGCCGCCGCCTCCGCCATCGTGGCGGGGATTTCCGAACCGGCGCTGTACGGCGTGGCGGTACGCCTGAAGCGGCCGCTGGTCGCCAGCCTGATCAGCGGCTTCGTCTGTGGCGCGGTCGCCGGCATCGGCGGGTTGGCCAGCCATTCGATGGCCTCGCCCGGGCTGTTCACCAGCGTGCAGTTCTTCGATCCGGCCAACCCGATGAGCATCGTGTGGGTGGTAGCGGTGATGGCGCTCTCGGTGGTGCTGTCGTTCGCGCTCACGCTGATGCTGGGCTTCGAGGATCTGCCGGAAAACGCCGCCGCGCCCGGCCAAACCGCACCGGCGGCGAACGCCGCCAGCGCAACGCATTGAGACACCAGAGGATTGCATGTCCGATTCAACATTCCCTAAAGGATTTTTATGGGGCGGCGCTTTGGCCGCCAACCAGGCGGAAGGCGGCTATCGCGAGGGCGGCAAAGGGCTGACCACCGTCGATATGATCCCGCACGGCGCCAACCGCATGGCGGTCAAACTCGGGCTGGAGAAGCGCTTTAGCCTGCGCGACGACGAGTTTTACCCCAGCCACGACGCCATCGATTTCTACCATCGCTACCGCGACGACATCGCGCTGATGGCAGAGATGGGCTTTACCGTGTTCCGCACCTCCATCGCCTGGAGCCGCATCTACCCCAACGGCGACGAGCTGGCGCCCAACCCCGAGGGCATCGCCTTCTACCGCAGCCTGTTCGAAGAGTGCCGCCAATACGGCATCGAGCCGCTGGTCACCCTGTGCCACTTCGACGTGCCGATGCACCTGGTGACCGAATACGGCTCCTGGCGCAGCCGCAAGATGGTGGAGTTTTTCACCCGCTACGCCCGCACCTGCTTCGAAGCCTTCGACGGACTGGTTAAATACTGGCTGACCTTCAACGAGATCAACATCCTGCTGCACAGCCCGTTCTCCGGCGCCGGGCTGGTGTTTGAAACGGACGAAAACCCCGAACAGGTGAAATACCAGGCCGCGCACCACGAACTGGTGGCCAGCGCGCTGGCGACGCGCATCGCCCACGAAGTGAACCCCGCCAACCAGGTGGGCTGCATGCTGGCCGGCGGCAACTTCTACCCGTGGTCCAGCAAGCCGGAAGACGTGTGGGCCGCGCTGGAGAAAGACCGCGAGAACCTGTTCTTTATCGACGTGCAGGCGCGCGGCGCTTATCCCTCCTATGCCGCCCGCGTATTCCGTGAGAAAGACGTCAGCATCGTCATGGAACCGGAAGACGCCGACATCCTGAAACACACCGTCGACTTCGTCTCCTTCAGCTACTACGCCTCGCGCTGCGCCTCCGCCGACATGAACGACAACAACAGCAGCGCCGCCAACGTGGTGAAATCGCTGGCGAACCCGCACCTGCCGCGCAGCGACTGGGGCTGGGGCATCGATCCGCTGGGGCTGCGCATCACCATGAACATGATGTACGACCGCTACCAAAAACCGCTGTTCCTGGTGGAAAACGGCCTGGGCGCACACGACGAGTTCAATGCAGCAGGCGAGATTGAGGACGACTACCGCATCAGCTACCTGCGCGAACACATCCGCGCCATGGCCGACGCCATCGCCGACGGCGTGCCGGTGCTGGGTTACACCACCTGGGGCTGCATCGATCTGGTGGCCGCCTCGACCGGCGAAATGAGCAAGCGCTACGGCTTTGTCTACGTCGACCGCGACGACCAGGGCAACGGCACCCTCACCCGCACCCGCAAGAAATCGTTCTGGTGGTATAAGAAAGTGATCGCCAGCAATGGGGGGGATTTGGGGTAGGTTTGGCGGTGGGGTTAGCGTGGGGTGCGGAGGGCTTCCAACCTAAGTTGATTGCCTTCCTGCTGTACAGCGAATTCGGCGACAAATTCACGTGCAGAGGGGAACTCACCTGCCTGTTCTTTCTTCTGGGAGACCAGCTTCACGGAGAAATGGTATTGCTGCCCCGGCGTAAATACATAGCCCTCATCAGGGACGCACTGATTGGGGGCGACATCCCTCAGCGGATCGAAGAATTTGAACGTGCGGCTCTGTGCCTCATCCAATCGGTAGATCGAGATGCCCGCAAGTTTTTCGTCTCCCTGCGGCTGAACGGTGATGCATACTTTGCCCCCACGCAGGTTGGCGGTGGCGGGATAGTCTACGGGGATACGATCGCCTATCGACGGGCAACCGGCGAGCAGGAAAGGGAATGCGAGGGGGAAGATCCGTTTCATTNGTGTGATATTTTCAATTTCGTAAACACCATTGAGCTTTGTCACTTTGAAGTGAGCAACAAAGGCCCTGCCGGAAACATCCTGCAGGTTTCTGCGCTTCTCAATCGGCACAAAATTTAGCCTCATGCTGTAGGTATGATTTTCCTGAAACGGATAATCTTCTTGGGTAACGCAAATGCCCTTTTTCAGATCCTGACTCTCCACCTCAATCAATTTCTCATCAGTATCACCAGTGAGATAGAGCGTATCTTGCCTCTCGTTTTCCTTTGGTGACGGAGAAATGCAGATGTCGCCATTCGCTTTAGCATGGGCGGTGATAGGGACATCCGGCGCATAGCGTTGATCGAGACGATCGCCTACACAAGCGCTTAGCAAGGTCACACCAACAACGGCACAGAACAGTCTCGCCTTCATAACCAATCCTCTTACTTGTAAGGAAAACCGACTAACACTTTCTCATATTTTTCTTTTACTTTTCTCACATCGGCATAGTCATTACCGTTGTAAGTCACTTCCTTGCCGAAGCGGTTTCTCCAAACAGCATAACCTGAAGAGGTCAACAAATGATAATCAGCAACGATCTGAGCCTGTTGCTCCATAGCGTAGTTCTTTAGGAGTTTGGAGCCATCCAGTTCATAACTGTAATTTGCCAACCAACTGTAGAGGCCTCGGGTCTTAACCCACATACCACGCTGGTATTGCCAAACATGAACCATTTCATGGATGAAAAGATGTTTATGACTATACCCTTCCTTTGAGAAATCGGGCACGTACCAGTCTCTAAAATACAGCTCACCATTGGGTGACATCGCAGTGTTTCGATTTTGTAAGCCAAAGGGGAAATAGCTATCGTGATGAACCCAGACTTTCCCATAAATAATTGAACCACCAAATACCGACTTCGCAAGGCCGATCTCCCCGGAGGTTAATAGCCTTAAAGCGCCCTCTTTCTTTTCCATCGTGGTGCATCCCTGTCATTATTTAAAAAAATTCACTACCGCGAGCACTAACAAAGAGGTTAATAATAGCACTCAAGGTACGCAGAATAAATATTCAACAATTATTTTTACATTCATTCACTCCAACGTGTTCCTTGATAACTAAATTCACACAATTAATAATTCACTTAGAAAATGAATTCTCCTAACTGATTAGCCTGAATTAAAATTTAATAACTGCGATCTGCATTACAATATCATGAGTAAACAGCCTGTAATTCCATACAGCTTATTTTTTCCTTTTACTGATAACGCTATAGTTTTTTCGCTGCGGCAAAATCCGCAGCCGGAGTTAGCGTTCCGAATCCCCCAACCCTGTTCGAATATGGTATAAATTCGAGCATGCCGATGCGCACCCAAACAATGGTGGCTCGGGCGGTGCTTCCTCCGGGAAGGCCGGTATCCGTTGGGGCCGGTACGCTAACGCCGTTCGAGCTACCACCCGAGTTTAGCGTCTCTTCTGGTAGCGGTATTTCTCTCCCAATGGAAATAGCCGATATGGAAAACACAAACTTACCCAACGCTTCTGAAACCATCCCCAATACCCTCACCCTCTATCGCCAACTGTTTAACCACCTCGATCTCAGCGCTTTTAATCCCTCAGAACTCTTAGACCTGGCCGCACTCTCTGCCGAGCAAGCGGAAGGTCTGTGCCACGGCCTAATGCTGTTCGGCCACTTGCTGCAAAAACACCCACAGCTGGATGCCCAAGACTGGGAGCAAATTAATCACTATCTCAACGCCACAGCGCATCTGGTTCCTGCGCTGTGTAATCTTTATGGGCGGGCATTGCGGGAGATGGAAGCCTGCGGCTAACGTAAATGGCAATCAGGGCGATGCTCATCGCCCTTCCCACCCACGATTTCCAATAGATCTGACTGACATATCACAACAAAAACATTCATCAAGGTAGGCATTTCCTCCCCTACCTGGCATAGTTAACGCATTCGGTAAATCGATGAGTTAACTGCTGGGTATTGATGCATACTGCTCTCGTCAGCAAGCACATTGCTCAGAGTCTGCTCGGCAATGTGAGGGAGTGGTTTTGGCAACTGCAATAGAGGCGTTATCTTCAAAAGAATCCGTTTTAAAAGCCATCGAAGAATATAAAAAACTTGGCCGGGATGAATTCTTAAAACAACATAGAATTAAGCGATTTAAAAAACACACCCTTCTTTATAATGGCGAGAAGTACGATATACGAGGCATTGCCGCTAGAGCATACAGTGAGCAGCATGGCTATCCGTTAAAGGGAATAAATGCCGATAGCGGCACGGAAAAAGCCATTCGGTTTCTCAAAGACCTCGGTTTTGAGATCGTCGAAACACCACATCCTTTTGACTATTTAACCGAAGGCAAACTGTACACACGCAAAGCACTTATCGAGCTCTACGGCGGACAGCTACAAGGCG